>CAYYWN010000005.1:0-27540 GCA_964474485.1 uncultured Clostridium sp.
TTCGACCCTTTTATAAACATAAAAACACCCCTTTTAATAATCATTCTTATCCTTCTTCTTGATCTTTTATGATTACTCCCTAATAAAAGAACAATCACTTCTTACCAGTAAGACTTTCAACAATAAAATCAAGATGTTTTTCCAATGTAATAGGATCACTAAAATATGCACTACCAGGATCTATTTGAAATACTTTATTATCTTTTACCGCAGGCAAATTCTTCCATAAGGTGCTTTCTACAACACTTTCTGGCTCAGCATAATCATCTACAAATATATAATCTCCTGCATATTCTGGAAGTCTTTCATGAGAAAGAGAAGTCCATCCTTTCCCAGTGTCTATAGCCTCCTTTTGGATAAACATAGGAGCTTTTAGTTGAAGTTCTTCATAAATTATTTCACCACCCCTACCATAATTATGTCCATATGCATAAATCTCTTTAGAAGTTAATCCCAGTAAAGATACTGTTTTATTTCCTACCTCTTTATGAACAATAGGTTTAAATTCTGCTATTTTCTTATCCCATGAAGTTATCCAATCTTCAGCTTCCTTTTCTTTTCCCAACATTTTACCGAATTCACGTAGCTGTTCTTTAAAATTCTTCTCTCCATATTTGATTGCTATTGTTGGGGCAACTTTTTCAAATTCTTCAATATTATCTATATTGGTAGGTATAATTATTAAGTCTGGTTTTAGATCTAAAACTTTTTCTAATGAAGGTGTATCTCCAATCGCTTCTACTTCATCAAGTTTTCCATTATAATATGTATTTTCAAATACAATATCAGGAGCCCCAACTAAATTCATTCCAAGCTGTAGAAGATAGCCAACATAACTCCCTTGGATTACTACTATTCTTTTTGGTTCTTTAGGAATTTCAACTTCACCATTTATAGCTTGATATATTATGGTTTCTTTTTTAGTTTCTTCATCACTATTAGAAACTGCCCCTTTACTTCCTCCACTACACGCAGTAACAGTAATTAAAGAAATAATAATAGTTAAAGTTAACAACACTTTATTAAACCTTTTCCTAAACATAAACATACCCCTTTTAATAATTATTATTATCGTTTCTATAAGCTCTTAGATCTCCATATTGGTATTGTGTTCTACTTCGACTTCATTAAGCGAGGTAATTCTTCTAATAACCACTCTCTAGTGGTTGCATCGCTAGAACTCTTGAGAATATCGATTGTATAAACATGTCCACTTTTAACAGCAGGTAGTTCCTTCCAAAGATCACTATTTACCATATTATTTACCGATTGTCTAGATTCCTCTACCTGAGGAGTAAGAATAAAAATTCTATCTCCCGCATATTGAGAAAGGACTTCCATGGATATTTCCTCAAATCCTTTTTGTGCATCAACTGCATCTTGTATTTTGCTGAGTGGCTTAAAACCATGTGGGTCATATAATACTTGGGAAAGTCCTGTGCCTGCCATGACAAATAATCTATTACCAAAATAATGGGTAAGTACAGATGCTGTTTCGCCTTCTTTTATAGTTCCACTTTCTATGAGATCAGTCCACATCGTTTCTACCTTTTTATCATATTCCCCTAACCATTCCTCTGCTTCCTGTTTCTTACCCAGTATATCTCCTAATTCAGGTATCCTATCTTCTATAGGAAGAAAGGTATCAAAAACTACAGTTGGAGCTATTTTAGATAGTTGATCATAGATTTTTTCATCTGTATCAGAAATAATGATTAGGTCTGGTTTTAATTCTAGTGTTTTTTCTAAGTTAATAGGTAATCCAACATCCTCTACATTTTTCACGCGATCTTCAAAAACAGATCCTTCAATCCATGGAAAACCTCCACCTACAGCATCGACACCTATTGCTAGCAAGTCTCCAAATGATTCACCATGAAAGATTACTCGCTTTGGCGAAGTTGGGATCTCTGTTTCATGACCTCTATAATCCTTATATACTCGCATATCTCTCTTATTATTTTCTTCCTGAAGCAGGGTCTCATCATTGCCTTCCTTTTTGCAAGCTGATAGCACTCCACCTATCATTATTACAATACATAACAGCAATATTTTATTTTTTATATTTTTCACAATATCTTCTCCTCTTTAAGTAAAGTTCTATTTTTCATCACTTATATAGGATATATGTTACTTTATATAAGTAAATTGATCTTTATCCTATTTGTAAGTGATTATTTGCATACGTCGACTCATTGCAATTAGTTGCTAATTCATAGGGTATACAAAGAGGGACCCCTATTCTTGGATCTATCATTATATCTGCTTCAATACCAAATACATCCCTTAGTACTTCCTTTGTCATAACTTTTTTTGGAGTACCCTCACTAACTATGGTTCCATGGTTTATAGCTACCATATTCTGAGCATACCTAGCAGCGTGGTTTAAATCGTGAACTACCATAATAATAGTTCTCCCTTCCTCACGATTTAGCTTTTCTAGTAACTTCAATACTTCCAGTTGATGAGCCATATCTAAAAATGTAGTGGGTTCATCTAAAAATAGAATTTCTGTTTGTTGGGCAAGTGCCATAGCAATCCAAGCCTTTTGTCGTTGACCACCGGAAAGCTGATCTACAGGACGATTATAGAATTCTTCCATTCCTGTTACTCTTAATGCACTCATAACAATTTCTTTATCTTCAAAGGTTAATGTTCCAAAACCCTTTTGATGAGGAAACCTTCCATAGGTTACAAGCTCATATACTGTTAACCCCTCAGGAGCTGAAGGATTCTGGGGTAACATAGCTAATCTTTTTGCTACCTCTTTAGTAGACTCTGAATGTATAGACTTTCCATCTAATAAAACAAGCCCTTCCTTCGGAGACATAATCCTTGCCATGGTTTTTAATATGGTGGATTTACCAGAGCCATTAGCTCCAATTAGGGCAGTTATTTTACCTATAGGTATTTCCAAATTAAGATCCTTAATAATTAATTTTTCATCATAGCCAACATCCATATTTTTTGTATTTAATTGTACTGACAAATTAATCTACCCCTTTATTTAATTTTATTATCCTTTTAATCTTTCGTTCTAGCCAATAAATATAAAAAGTATGGAGCCCCAATAATAGCCACCACAATTCCTGTGGGTATTTCTGCTGGCTGAACTATAAAGCGGCCTAAAGTGTCTGCTAAGATTACAAGTAGAGATCCTGTAAGCGCTGAAACTGGAAGTAAAAGCTGATGTTTAGGGCCTACAAGACGTTTAGATATATGAGGAGCAATTAGTCCTACGAAGCTTATTCCTCCACTAATAGCAACACAAGGACCTGCTAAAGCAACTGCACTGGCTAATAGAATCCTTCTTTCCTTTTCAACAGCAACTCCAAGTCCCATTGCAATTTGATCACCCATACTTAACACATTGAGTATTCTAGCTTTGTAAAAAGCAAAAGGAATAAATACTACTAGCCAAGGTAGTAATGCTAGCACAAACTTCCAGTTTGATCCCCATATACTTCCAGCAAGCCATATAGAAACAAATTGAAATTGCTCTGGTTTAAGACGTATTGTAAGTACAATCATTACAGCACTTATGCCAGATTGAACTGCAATCCCTGTTAAAATTAATCTCGTAGGTGACAATCCTTTATTTTTATTATAAGCTAATATATAAATCAATATAGCTGTAAGCCCAGCTCCAATAAAGGCTAAAGCAGGTAATAAGAATATAGAGCCTATTCCACTTACAGGGAAAAAGGAAATAAATAATACTACCATTAAACCAGCCCCAGCATTGATACCTAAAATCCCTGGATCTGCCAAAGCATTTTGGGAAATACCCTGCATAATACAGCCCGACATAGCAAGTCCTGCCCCAACCATAATAGAAATTACAATCCTTGGAAGCCTAAAATCAAAAAGAATTAAATTCTCTTTTTTAGATCCTCCACCAAATAATGTTCTTACCACATCACTAGGTGATAATCTAATGTATCCAGTATTCATACTAATGACAAAAGTTATTAATATGAATAGGCAAAGGATAGCTATTACAATAACTCCCCTTATCTTTCGTTTATTCTCTTTTATAAAAATATCATCTCTATCCATTTATAATTCTCTCCTTTCCTTTTGTGCTAGATAAAGGAAGAAGGGTACTCCTATGAGAGCAATAATTGCTCCTATAGGTGTTTCATAAGGTGGATTAATTATTCTTCCACAAAGATCAGCTAGTACCACTAGCAAACTTCCAAATACCGCTGAACAAGGAATTATCCATCTGTAGTCAACACCTACAAGATAACGAGCAAGATGTGGTATAATCAGTCCTACAAATCCCACGGAACCCACTACAGATACCGCTACGCCTGAAAGCATAAGAACAATAATTGTAGTTATAAGTTTCACTACATTTGTCTTTAATCCAAGTCCCTTAGAAACGTCATCGCCTAGACTTAAAAGAGTAATTGATGGCGAAACAGCAATTGCACCAACAAGGGCTATGAATACCCAAGGAATAATTATTTTAAGCTGTAACCATGTAGTTCCTGCTACTCCACCTGCAGTCCAAAATAGCAAGTCTTGTCCGATATTAAAATAAATTGCTATCCCTTGGCTTATGGCACTTAACAAAGCACTTACAGCAGTACCTGCCAATACCAACCTAAGTGGAGTTAATCCACTTTTAGAAAATGAGCCTATACCATATACAAGAACAGCACCAAAGGCTGCACCAAAAAAAGAATATAGAATTAAATATATATATGGAATTCCTGGGAAAAAAGCAAAACAAATAGCAAGAACAAACCCTGCACCAGCATTTAGTCCCATTAAACCCGAATCAGCCAGTGGATTACGGGTCATTCCTTGCATTAGAGCTCCAGCCACAGCAAAGCAAGCACCTACTATAGCCCCCCCTAATACCCTAGGTAATCTAATTTCCCTAATAACCAAATGATCAGTCATTCCATTATTAAAATTAAATATTGAATTCCAAATAGTCATTACCTTTACATCAGCAGCTCCCAATGAAATGGACACTGCTATGGCTAATACCAAAGCCATTAATCCGATAATTATAACAAATAAAGGACTGAATAGATGGTTACTCTTTATTGCTTTTTTTTCTATTCTATTAGTTTTTATCAACGCCATTATAAACTACCTTTCTTAGAGTATTTTGGTCTATACGCTAAATTGTGCTTTATGAAGACGACCGTATACTCCATCTACAGCTATAAGTTCATTGTGATTTCCTTGTTCAACAATCCCCTCCTGTGTAACTACAATTATACGATCTGCATTTTTAATGGTTGCTAACCTATGTGCAATCATCAAAGTTGTCCTACCTTTAGACAACTCCAAAAGAGCCATTTGAATTGCTACCTCCGTCTCTGTATCAAGCGCTGAAGTTGCCTCATCTAAAATAAGAATGGTTGGATTTTTGAGAAACATTCTAGCAATAGAAAGTCTCTGTTTCTGTCCTCCAGACAACTTTACCCCACGTTCTCCAATAATAGTGTCTAGGCCTTCTTTCTGTGAACTTATTAATTCTTCCATCTGTGCTCGTATTGCCGCCTGCCAGATTTCATCCTCTGTAGCATTTAATCTTCCATAAGCAATGTTATCTCTTATCGTTCCATTGAATAAATAAACATCCTGCTGTACAATACCAATATGGCTCCGTAAGGATTCCATTGTCATTTTTCTGATATCTATTCCATCTATAGTAATACTTCCTGATTCAATTTCATAAAATCTAGGTAGCAAGCTACAAATAGTAGTCTTCCCCGCCCCTGAAGGTCCAACAAATGCTACTGTTTCTCCCTTTCCTACAGTTAAATTGATATTTTTAAGTATGTTTTGATTATTCTCATAAGCAAAGGTAACATTTTTGTACTCAATATCCCCTTTAATATTCTGAACATGAATAGCATCTTTATTATCTTCTATATCAGGCTTTATCTCTAAAAGTTCAATATATCTTTTAAATCCTGCAATTCCTTTTGGATATGTCTCAATTACAGAATTAATCTGCTGGATAGGTTTTAAAAACACATTTGATAGCATGAAAAACGCCACAAACTCTCCCGATGTCATATTCTTTTGAATAACAAACCATGCACCACATACTAATACAAATAAGGATGAAAATTTCATCAAAATATAACTAAAAGATGCATTCCATGCCATAATATTATAGCAATCTAGTTTTGTTTTTCGAAATCGTTCATTATTTATTGCAAACTGCTGCTTTTCATATTTTTCATTAGAAAAGGCTTGAACAACCCTAATCCCACTAATATTATTTTCAACCCGAGAATTAAAATCTGCTATATCCTTAAACATACTGTTAAATGCCATTGTCATTTTATTACCAAAGTATACCGAAAGATAAATTAATGGTGGAATTACAATAAAAGTTAACAATGACAATTTCCAATTTATAGAAAGCATTAGTGAAAAGGCACCTAATAAAGTCATAATTGCAATAAATAAATCCTCTGGACCATGATGTGCAATTTCTCCTAAATCCATTAAGTCATTTGTCATTCTAGACACTAAATCCCCTGTCTTATTGTTGTCAAAAAAGCTAAATGACAACTTTTGAACATGATCAAATAATTTCTTTCTCATATCAGTTTCAATATTAATCCCTAGCCTATGTCCCCAATATGTAACAACATACTCTAAAACGGAGCTACATAGATAAATCCCAAGCAACCCAAATGCTCCCCATACAATTAACTTCCAATTTCCACTTGGTAATAAATTATCTATTAACTCATTAACAACTAATGGAAACATGAGCTCTAGTAGTGAGGCACTAATCGCGCAAGAGAAATCTAATAAAAATAATTTCTTATAAGGTTTATAGTACGAAAAAAAACGTCGTAACATTAAATTCAATCCTCTTCCTTTTTATACTTTTTCTTTACCAACTTAGTATCTTCTTTATGTTATTTTAAAATATCATTAATTCATATTATAATAATCCCATCCTCTTCTTCCCTATATATTTTTGTATAAATCAATAGTGAATTTCATTATCACTATTATTTTTTGTACATAGGTTATTAACTTATTTCAGTCCATACCTATAAAAACTATATTTTTTTTGATGTATATTACTCTTTTTTATAAAAAAAATACATCCGTAGATAAATTAAATGTAAGAATACAAAATAAATTCATTGCAATTATCCTATATTAAAATTTACCTACCCCATAACTACTTAATAAAATATAATCAATATTAATTTAACTAACACCTATGTTATGTATTGGTTAAATTAATAACTAATTTTCACTAAACATAAGTTCCTCAAGTAAATAACAATATATTAGTCATTAAATTCACAATCACTTCCATAAAAAAGAATCATTATTCATGAGATTATCCAATCCTCTTCTTTTTTTTAATAATGATTATCATTATTAGGTAACTTATTTACATCTTACCAACTTATTAGTTGTAAGTCAATCTAAAAAATTATAATCATAGTGTTAAGTTATTATCGAAAAAGTTTAATTATAATCTTATAGATTCCTGTCTTCACAAAATAAAAAGAACTACAACAAGTAGTCCTGTAAAAATGTTATATTAATTATAATTTTACACATTTATTTATCCACATTAAAATAGCTTTTATTTACCCCTTTTTGCAACTAATAATAAACTTTTTCTCTAGTTTTAATGGACTATAGGAAAGTTTAGCCTTTCTAAGTCCTTCTATTCCTAAATCTTGTTCTCTATTTATTATTTCTACATCACTAAAATACTTATCTATAAAAGTTCTATTAATAAAGCTATAAATTCCTTTGTAGTTTATATCACCTTTTTCTACATGGATAACAGCTAATTTATCATTAAGTTTTTCTCCTAAAGTAAATCCTACTACTTCATCATCTATATATACTGCCATGCCTTTTAAATTAAGAAATTCTATATTTTTAGCGATATCCTTTATGGCTTTAGTTTCATAATAAAGCATTTTATCATCATTTTTGTTTTCACTATACCATTTTTCTGTAGCATTTATTACTGCAGTAATTACCACTTCTCCGTTAATATCTTTGATACTATAATCATATTCTCTAACAAAAGAATTATAATGATTTTTCTTTCTATGAAGTTTCTTTCCTGAAAGTTTTATGAGCTTTTCTGATTCATATAAATAATCAAAGTTATCGATATCTTCTATAATGGAAATATCTTGATTTTCTTTACATAAATCTTTTATCTTCTGTACAAAATCCTCTTCTAAATCTTTGAATATGTATTTCATATTATTTTCTTTTTTATATTTTGATAAATATTTAAGTATATCTTTTAAATCTTCCTCTTTATATCCTAATGGCTGCATAAAATGATAATTCCCTTTAAAGTCTTTTTTCTTTATAATTAATGCATCTTTATAAATACCATACTGAATATCACAAGCTTCTCTCCATATATACAAAGTGGTAAATGAGTACTCGCAACTTAAAAATCTGTATGGATATATATATTTTTCAAGTAACTCCTTATCTCCTAATGTAAACTTATTAAAATTCATTAAATCACCTTCCTTATACTGTCTTAGTTAAATTAGATTGAATCAACGATAGGCGCTGTGAGTTTTTCTTGGAGTTCCAGCCTTTTCGAAACAGAGTCTATAACTCTAACCAGTTTATGGTTGTAATTTATGATCTTACTTTATCATAAAATATATAATTTATAAAGATAGTTTTTTAAATCTTTACATTTTTCAAATTTAGCTTATATCTATGGAATCATGTAATAAATATTTATATTTTCTCTTTTCACAAATGGCTCATGAAAATAAGTATTTAATTTAATCACCAACTCCAAAGTCTGTATTATTATAAAGCACCTCTACTCTAGAATCATCATCTAAAAATGCATACTTTTCTTTAAACCAGTTTATTAGCTCTTCATCTCTTTTTAAGTTTGAGCTATTTTCTACAAATACATTTATAGTAGCATGATTAAAATTATTTAAAACTATGCTTATATCATTGTCTATTTGATGTTTGTTTTGTCCTTTTATGCCTACCATTATACAAGGAGAATCAAAGTGTTCTTTTAATTCCTCTACTGTTTTAAACTTAGCATTTTTGTTTAGAAATTTATTTCTAAATTTATAATCAAAAGACTCTACTCCAATTTTGAATATTATAGGAATCTCAAAATATTTCCTCATATCTTTCACCTTATTTTTGTAACACCAATGACTTTCTAAAAATAGATTTTCTATACCTTTTTCTTTTATTATATCTTTAATTCTCTCCAAGGTTTTAATTGGCAGTTCAAAACAACTACCTGAATTTATAACTTCTAAAACCTTATATTTACCTGTTATATTCTCTAAAACCTTAAAGTTAACTTCGTTGATTTCTTCTTCCGAGGTAGAATTATCCAATATGTAATCACAAAAGGTACATTTTCCCCAGATACAGGGGAACCCTTTTAAAAGTACTATCTCTCTTGGTTTTTTATTTTCTATAAAACTATATCTATCCATTTTTAATTCCTCACTAACTTTTGTTTCAATGTAATTGGAAGTGCTACTATTACAGGTACAACTAATGAAACGGCTAAAAATCTATCTATATAATCCATTAGTAGTTGTACTAAAAATACACTCAAAACCTTATTAAACCCTAAATTAGATAATAAAATAACTATATAAGATGAACTTGAAGACGTAATTCCATTAAATATAAATGCTGAAATTACAGCTCCAGTAAAAGAAGACACCACAGATACAAAAAGTACCCCAAGCAATCTCTTTTTTCCCTTCATATACTCATTTTTAAACATTATACCTGACAAAAGCCCTACAAAAATTTGCACAGGTGCAAAGTATAGAGAATATATATCGAAAGTCACTCCACTTATTATACAACTACATATTCCGGTAATAACCCCATACATAGGACCAATCAAACAGGAAAGCATTATAGTTCCTATAGAATCCATAAGTATAGGTATTTTAAAACTAAAAGCTATTAAAGTTCCTATAATATTTAGTGCTATACCTACACCTACCATACTTAATTTAATTGTAGAAATTTTTTTCATGTCCATCTTTTCCCCTTTTATATAGTATTGGAGAACAAAATATCCAAACTTTCTCGTTTATCCATAGGAAAATCTTATGAACTTTCCATAAAAAAAATAATATAGCTGTCCCCAAAGACATAGCTATATTAAGCAATGATAATCCTTTGGTTTTTTATACTGGGAGTTCTCGAACCAGTCCTACTAGATAATAAAATAAAACACATGACATTATAAATATAATCTAATAGATTTATGGATTTATTATTAATATTTTAACTATATAATCATATCATAAATATTTTTCTCTGTCTTTAGATGTCTCATTTAGATCTTTGAAATGTAATTTTATAATCTACACACTTATCTAATATATCACTGTTACTTTTAAAAAAAGGTAATATAAAATATTTATATTCTAATTTTGTCAAAAATCCAAACTGTTATTAAGCTACATATAAGTCCTAAAACCATGCCTACTAAAACATCTGTAGGATAATGTACATATAAATATAATCTTGAAAAAGCTATTAAAGATGCTAAAGTAAAAAATCCAAGTGCATACTTTTTAAATTCTTTTGCAAGTACCCCTACAACTGCAAAAGATGACATAGTATGACCTGATGGAAATGAATAGGACAAGGGTCCTTTAATTAAAAGGTCTATTGCTGGTATATTCGCTGATGGCCTCACACGTCTAGCTAAATGTTTTAAGATCCCTTCTCCTAAAATTGTGCTTAGCATCAATGCTGATAATGCCATGAATCCCACCTTTCTATATCTTTTATTAATTATTAATAAAAGGGCTATCATAATCCATATTACTCCCAAGTTGCCTAAGGATGTAAATAATAACATTAATTTATCCATAATAGGACTACGCAGATTATCTTTTATAAACAATAATATAAAATTATCAAATTTCTGTATTAAAGATATCACTTTCATCATTCCTTTTTTCTTTTACAAATATTATAACACTAGAGGATAATTAAAAAAGTTAACTTACTAAAGATATTAAAACTTTGAATCACCTATTGTTTCATTACTATGTATAGTAATTATATTTGTCATGATTAAAAAATAAAGTTCGTCTATATTTTGTTTTAAAAAAACACCTAGATAAATATTATATTTTATTTATCTAGGTGGTGCATATTTTATCTATAATATTATGCTACTATATCTCTTTTTGTAAAACCTATATATGAGATAACATTAAAAATCACAAAATAAACTATTAATACAACGATTGAAAATGTCATGGTCATTCCTTTAACTAATGGCTCCCCATCAATATATTGATTCAAATCCACATTCGCAAATAAAATATATTTTGACCAATTATATTTAAGCAGTAGCATTGTTATTGTAGTTCCTATAGTTAAAAGAAAAACTCCAATTCCTATAGCCATTGCACTATTACGGAAAACTGTAGAAATCATAAAGGCTAAAGTAACCATCATAACTAAGCTTATACACTGAAGTCCATAAATCTGAACAATATGCGCTATCATATTAATTTCAGTGATTTTTCCATTAGAATTTGCAATGAATGGTATACCCGCTCCTTTAAATCCAAACAATATTCCTCCAACAATAGATGACACTACTAAAAGTACTAAAAGCATTAAGAGGGTATATCCTATAACCGCAATATATTTAGATAACAAAATTTTCCAACGCTTTGAAGGTCTAATCAGTAATAGTTTAATTGTTCCTCCAGAAAACTCATTAGCTACTATTCCGCCAGCCATTATAATAGCAAAAAGTGAGATCAAACCTATCATTCCCCTTGCTATTCCTTCTACAAACCCCCATAAAGATTTACCTTGTATAGGTTCTATGTTATGTTCAAGATGATATTCATTAGTTTGTAATTGCTTTGTAAGATTAGCCTTTCGATTTTCACTTATTTCAGGATTATCTATGTTTTTCTTAATAGACTCATTTTCAGTTATTATATCTGTTTTCCAATCACTTTTAGGTGCCTCAGTACCTGCAAATCTCGATATAAGTCCAACTGCTACTATCATAAGAACGACTATCCCCACCATTATCCACGTACTTATACTATGGGCAAGCTTCATATTTTCATTCCTAATCAAGTTAATCATATTACGCAATTTGGTTACCCCCTGTCATTTCTAAGAATTTTTCCTCTAAGCTTTGATGCACTTTATGAACATCATAAATTTTAATTCCATGTGCTACAAGCTTTTCAACTAATTCCGGAATATTTTCTATATCTTCTATAATTTCAATTTCTTTATCTTTTATTTCAGGTTTATATTTATTACTAAGACTATTTAAATAAGTTTTTGCCTTTTTAATTGGCGTAACAGTTAAAGACATCACTGTATCTCCGTTATCTTCGAGCATTTCCTCCATATCCTGAATTTTAACCAATTTGCCATTTTGTATAATCCCTACCCTATCGCACATAAGCTCCATTTCTGAAAGCAAATGACTTGATACAATTATTGCAATATTTTCTTCTCTTGCAAGTGCTCTTAAATGATTACGCAATTCATGAATACCAGCTGGATCTAGTCCATTAGTAGGTTCATCTAGCACCAATAGTTTTGGAGAGTTAATTAGCGCTTGTGCAACCCCTAACCTTTGGCGCATACCTAGAGAATATGTCTTTATTTTGTCATGTATTCTATTTTCAAGCCCCATAATTTTTACAACTTCATCGATACGTTCCTTCTTTATATCTGGGTACATCCTCCAAAAATGAACAAGATTTTGATATCCTGTTAAGTATTTATATAAATCTGGATTTTCAATAATTCCACCTACTTTAGCAATTGCCCCCTCAAAATCTTTTTCAACATTTAATCCATCAATATACATTTCACCTTCAGTAATAGACATCAGCCCTAAAAGCATTTTGATAGTAGTAGTTTTACCAGCTCCATTTGGTCCTAGAAATCCAAATACTTCACCTGAACGTACGTCAAAAGTAAGCCCCTTTATTATTGTCTTTTTACCAATCTTCTTTGTAACATTCCTGATTTGTACTATAGTTTTTACTTCCATGTTAAACCTCCTCATATAATTACTTTTATTATTAATTCTAATTTAATTGCTAGTATCTAAAATTACTATAAATTATAATATTTAGCCAACAACTTTCATATGTATTTGGTGTAGTAGTGTACTACCCTAAATGGTACATATGTATATAATAATCTTAAGCATAAGAGTTTGTCAATAAAAATATTTTTGTTTGTACATTTTCTTGACCAATTGTATTAGTTACATTATAATAAAACTGTACTATATTACATAGTACAGTTATCGCAATTAATGTTGGAGGTGATTATCATTTTTACAGTTGACCCTAGAAATAATTCTCCTATATACAAGCAAATTGTTAATTCAGTTAAAGAGAGCATAATAAAGGGCATGCTTTTACCTGGAGATAAATTGCCCTCCGTAAGGGAACTTGCTAGAATCCTTACTGCAAATCCAAACACTGTAAGTAAGGCCTACAACGAACTTGAAAGAATGCATATAATAGAAACTTTAAGAGGAAAAGGAACCTTCGTGGCTATTGATTATACACCTAAAATAGAGGCTGAAAATATAGTAAAACTGAAAGATGGACTTAAAAAGGTTTTAATGGATGCTCATTACATGGGCCTTAAAAAAGATGATATTAATAACATTTTTAATCAGTTATACGATGAACTCCTTAATGATAAAAATCATAATATTACTAAAGGGGATATTGTTTAATATAATTAAATTATCCTTTTTAACCTTGAACTACCTTCTATTAATGTATTTTTTATAATTAATATATTTTTCTAATATATCTTTATTCTTCTCAAAAAAGTCATTTAAAATTCTTATATTATCCACTGTATCAGGGGTAATAGTATGCTCAATTAATTCTGCCTGAAGTAGAATATCCTCTTTGCATCCTATAAGAGATAAAAAGTTTTCTATTATATTATGTCTATTTAGTAGAAACTCCCCTACCTTTTTACCCTCATCTGTTAAAGTTACAACCCCATACTTTTCATAATTAACAAACTTTAACTCTCCCAGTTTCTTTACCATCTTTGAAGCTGAAGAATCCTTAACATTTAGAAGCTTTGCAAGTATATTTATTCTAATATAATCTTCATTCATCGAGTTCCTATAAATCATTTCAAGATAATCTTCTAATGCAGGAGTAATCATATTTTTACTCTCTCTTTTCAACTCATATCCACGTACAGTATGAAATTCATCAACCACTCAATCACCACCATTATTTTAATATTATTTTAAGTATCCTCAAAAAAATAATTATTCAATATATTAGTATCTTGAACTGCTATTTTTTTTACTACCTTATATTTTATATATACTAGTAACACTTAGAAAGTATTTATCATATTTTAGTGTAGGGAAAGTTTTTTTCTCTACACTAAATCACTGAACTTGTAAATCTTAAATAAAATAATAATCAGAGTATTACAAAGCATTATAATTGAAACAAAATATAAACATAAATGTTTATATTTAAAAACAAGATTAGATATTAAAAGTTATATTGGAGGTGTATTTTTATATGAATGATTGCTATATTCCACTTAATTCCTTACCCCTTGGTAAAAGTTGCAGAGTGAAAAACCTTACTTCTGTGGGTTTAATAAGAAGAAGGATGTTAGATTTAGGATTAACATATGATACTGTAGTTAAACCTTTGCACAAAAGCCCCTCTGGCGACCCTATTGCTTATCTCATTAGAGGTACTGTCATTGCTCTTCGAAGTGAAATGTCCTCTATGATTTTGGTAGAGGCGCTTTAAACTCATATTTGTAAAAATTTATTTTAAAATATATAAAGATTCAATATTCTTAGGGAGGAACATTAATGGCCAAAGCTTACAAGTTAACTAATTCATGTATTCTTGAGCAAGAGCTAAAAATCAATAAAACAACGCTAGATGATAAGATAATAGCCTTAGGTGGTAATCCTAATGTAGGTAAGAGTACTGTTTTTAATAGTTTAACTGGTTTAAATCAACATACTGGTAATTGGCCTGGTAAGACTGTAACAAATGCCCACGGAAATTATTCTTATAAAAATAACAATTTTATTTTAGTAGATATTCCAGGTACTTATTCCTTAATGGCAAATTCCATTGAAGAAGAGGTTGCTAGAGATTTTATATGCTTTGGAAATCCAGATACAACAGTAATTGTAGTTGATGGAACATGCCTTGAAAGAAATTTAAATCTTGTTTTACAAACTCTTGAGATTACTTCAAAGGTGGTTGTATGTGTTAACTTAATGGATGAAACAAAGAGAAAGGGAATATCCATAAATTTAGATAAACTATCAAAAGAACTTGGAGTTCCTGTGGTTGGAACAAGTGCCCTACATGGTCACGGCTTAAATAATCTAATGGATGCTGTTTTGGTTGTTTCCTCTAAGGATACAACACTTAATACATTAAGTGTTGTATATGATGAAGCCATAGAAGAAGCTATTCTTGAACTTCAAGATATAATTAAAGCAAAACTTCAAGGTAAATTAAATGCTAGATGGTTAGCACTAAAGCTTATAGATGGTGATGATACTCTTCTAGCTTCCATTAATAAATATCTTAATTTTGACTTAACAAAAGAAGATGCCATTATGAAAAAGGTTTATGAAGCAAAAGAATCCTTAAATGAAAAGGGTATTAACCCCAATATATTTCGTGATAAAATTGTTTCTACATTAGTAAGTATATCAGAAAACATAAGTAGCACCGTAGTTTCATTTAAAAATAAAGACTATAACAATACTGATAGAAAAATAGATAAATATCTTACCTCTAAAAAGTTTGGGATTCCAATTATGATTCTTCTTTTAGCTATAATCTTTTGGATTACCATTACTGGAGCCAATGTTCCATCACAGCTTATAGCTAGGGGACTATTTTGGATTGAAGATAAGCTTACAATCTTTTTCACCTCACTTGGTACTCCGCCCTTTGTACACGGAGTACTAGTTCTTGGGATATATAGAACTCTTGCCTGGGTAATATCAGTTATGCTTCCTCCAATGGCTATATTCTTCCCCTTATTTACCTTGCTTGAAGATCTAGGGTACCTACCTAGAATTGCTTTTAATCTTGATAATTATTTCAAAAAATCCTGTGCCTGTGGAAAGCAAGCATTAACAATGTGTATGGGCTTTGGTTGCAATGCTGCTGGTATAATAGGTTGCAGAATAATTGATTCACCAAGAGAAAGACTAATTGCCATAATCACAAACAACTTTGTACCTTGTAATGGAAGGTTTCCTATTCTTATAGCACTTATAACTATGTTCTTTTCTTCTGCTATACTAGGACCCTTTCAATCTATAATATCTGCCCTAATGCTTACAGCTGTAATTATCCTTGGGGTAGTAATGACCCTTTTAATATCTAAACTTTTATCAAAGACAATATTAAAAGGTATCCCATCAAACTTTACTTTAGAGTTACCACCCTATAGAAAGCCACAAGTAGGAAAAGTTATTGTAAGATCTATATTTGATCGAACTTTATTTGTACTTGGTCGTGCAATTATAGTAGCCGCACCCGCAGGATTTATCATATGGGTCATGGCTAATATTACTGTTGGTAATCTAAGTATCCTAACTCATTGTGCCAACTTTTTTGATCCCTTTGCAAGGCTTATCGGCCTTGATGGCTATATATTAATGGCATTTATTTTAGGATTTCCTGCAAATGAAATAGTGATCCCTATAATAATTATGAGTTATATGTCCACAGGAAGCATGCTTGAACTTGATAGCCTAGTACAATTAAGAACGCTTCTTGTTTCTAATGGTTGGACCTCTTTAACTGCTGTATGTGTTATGCTATTTTCTTTATTCCATTGGCCTTGTGCTACCACCTGTCTTACCATAAGAAAAGAAACCCAAAGCTTTAAGTGGACCCTTGTTTCCTTCCTTATTCCAACTATAACTGGTATTATTGTTTGTTTTATAGTTGCAAATACTACTAGATTAATAGGACTTGTTTAGTAAATGCTTGCTGTGTAATGCCCTAATAATAACTTGTTCTTAAATCCTTAATAATCATAAGCCGGCTAGTATCTATAAGATGTAACCGGCTTTTTTTCTATTCAACCTTAGTTTTAATTTCATTCTTTATTTTTTATAAAAAAAGAGAGGGCCTTTCCCCCTCTAGCAAAACTTTTAATAATATTTAAGCTTTAAAACTTACTGTATATCCGATCCAAAAATAGCCACATTTTGAGTATCTAAGACAAACATATTATTCTTCCATTTTAAAGTATTCAAAATGTAACCTAATGAATCTGCATTATATCTTCCAGCTATCTTTTGATATCCTAGTAGCTCATATACTCCATTGGAATCAAAATCCACAGGATATAAACCACTTAGTGGATTTACAAAACCTTCAATTGGAGCTTTAAGATTTCCATCTTTATCATATATCTCATTTAAATAATCCTCATCCCTATTAGATATATCTATGATGTACATCTCATTATTTTTTTCACTTATAACTTCAACCTTATAGTTGTCTTTATAGTTAACATCATATTTATATTGTTCATTATATACATCAAAGTCAAATAGTAGTCTTGGTGTATTATTAATAAATGAATAAATATAGTAATACATTATACCACCACTGCCACCTGTATTAATGCCAATTAGTATGTCACTTACGCCATCACCTGTGAAATCTCTTAAAAGTATGGTAGGGCTATATCCTGCATTCTCCTTAAGTGGTATACTTGTGAACCTACTTGTCATACCATCTTGTATTACAAGGGTTATATCTTGAACAAATGGACTGTCCGATGTCATTATACCAGTTAAATATATATTATCAGGTACCCTATCTCCATTTACATCACCTCTTGTATAAGCCACAATTCCAGAATTTACACCATTAGCTCTAAAGTAAGAATTATACATAAAATCTCCTTTGCATTATAAGCGTTGTACAATATCTTATGATGCAAAAAATGAGTCTGCTACATTTTAATATTCAATAAATGTCAAAATAAATTTGCTTCCCATATGTATCTTACTTTGTACCTCAATCATTCCACTATGTGCTTCAACTATTGATTTTGACAATGCCAGACCTATTCCAATGGATTCGCTTTTCCTAGATGTTTTTGATTTGTAAAACCGTTTAAATATGTTTGGCAAATCCTCATCACTTATTCCTTTACCTGTATCTTCTATTGTAATTCTTGTATACAAAGGGTTTTGTATTAACTCTATATTTATGGTTCCACCTGGCTGTGTATGCTCTATACCGTTTTTAACAATATTAATAAGTGCCTCTTCAAGCCACAATCTATCATGCTTAAAGTTTATTTCTTCTTTTTCTTTAAAAATGATAATAACCTTTCCTTCAAAAGCCTTGATTTCTAACGCATCTATCGCATCTTGCACCGTTTCATTTAAGCTTTGTTCTTCTTTCACAACTTCTATAGCTTTAGCATCCAATTTTGCAAGCTTAAGTATATTTTTAATCATCCAATTCATCTTTTGTAATTGGCTTTGATTATTTAATAAAAATGCAGCCCTTTGTTCCAAGGGTAGTTCTTTGCTAGACATAATATCATTATATAAAATTACAGATGAGAGTGAAGTTTTCAGTTGATGGGATATATCCGATAATAAATCCACTAAAAATTGTTTCTCCCGTTCAAGCTCACTTAAATTATTTCTAACAATTTCACTCATAGAGTTAAAAGAAATTGCCAGCTTTGAAAAGTCGCCTTCCCTATTTTCATTAATATTTATATCATAATCTCCCTCAACTACCTTCTTTGCAGCAAAGGTTAATATTCTTATTCTTTTATAGAAAAAACCATATTGAACATAATTAAGTATAAATAATATACCAGTCATAATGATAAAGATGAAAATAATTGAGTAGTTATTCCTCATAATAGTTACACTTACATATGGAAAAAGTTCATCCTCTAAACCTTCTGTTAACCCATATTCCTTTAGAAATGCTTTTCCTTTTATGGATTCTTCTTTAGAAATTTCTTTTGTAATAAGTGGTATAATTTCATTCTCCATTTCTGGATCTTTCTCTACTATCCTTGCAGTAATGACTCCCAAACTTTTTATATAATCACCTTTTAATTTATTATGATGAACTTTTAAACTTAAAGATGTAATAATCAAAAATAAAGTCATCAAAATCAAAAGTACAAACGTGCTTATTTTTAGTTCAAAATTAGCAAAATATCTTTTCATAATAATCTACTCCTTATTCAGTACCGCAGGTACTGCCATCGCCTAGGATGTTACAACATCCTTATTCCACTTATAACCTAGTCCACGTTTATTAACTATATATTGAGGATCTCTTGGATTGTCTTCTACTTTATCCCTTATTCTCTTAATATAAACAGATAGTGTATTTTCATCAAAGAAAGGGTCCTCCCCTTCTATTAATTCTCTTAATATCTCATCTCTCTTCATTAAAATATTAGGTTTATTCATAAATATCAACAAAAGCTTATATTCCTGTGCTGTAAGATTTATAATTTCATTATTTTTCCTCACTGCCCCTTTTATATTATCAACAAGTATATTTCCACTTTTCAATGTATTTTCTATGGATATATTTTTAGAGTCTCGCCTTATTAATGCCTTTATTCTTGATAAAAGTTCTCTTACACGAAAAGGCTTTACTATATAATCATCTCCACCTATTTCGAGCCCCTGAACTATATTAACCTCATCATCACAGGCTGTTAAAAATATTATAGGCACATCACTTATTGCCCTTATGTACTTACATAATTCATATCCATTTCCATCAGGTAAATTAATATCTAATAAAATTAAATCAAACCCTTCTAAATGAAATAACTTTTTTGCTTCTTCTACTGCCCCGGCTTTAGAAACTGCGTAGCCACCATCTTTTAGAGAAAATTCTATGCCAAGAGCCAAGGACTCATCATCTTCAACTAATAACAACCTATTTATGCTGCTCACCTCGCTATAAATATTGTTAAGTATTAACACTTTAATAATACATCAATTAAACATTAAGTTAAAGATAATGTATATATGGAAACTTAGAAAAGAGAAGATTATTAATAATCTTCTCTAACTGATTCAATTAAATTTTCTTTTTTAATTCTTGATAATGGTGATAGCACTGAAATATACCCTATTACTATAGAGAAGGTTCCCGCAATAACTATCGCTTCCCAAGGCACACTCCACCCAAACTCTCTAAAGCTACTTATTGACTTATACAATAGGAATGATATTCCGCAGCCTATTACTGAACCATATATAGACCCAACAATTCCATAAAGGAGTCCTTCTAGCACAATCATTTTCTTTAATCCTTTTTGAGTTAGCCCTATGGATTTTAATGTGGCAAATTCTCTTTTTCTCAAAATAATATTTGTTGTTAATGTATTTATAATATTAACGCTTCCTATTAATGAAACTACTAGTACAAATCCATACAATAATAGTTTAATCATTAACATAGATGATTTTTCTTTTCTATTATTATCTATATTATTTATTATAGTTAATGCAGAGTTTGATGTTATTGTATTTTCTCGTTCAATTCTTCCAACATCCTTATTTTTTATATCCTTAAGGACTATGCTTAAGTCTGCTAGCTTAGTTGTATTACCCTCTGCTAATTTCTTTCCCATTTCTTCTGTTGTTATTATTTTTAATCCATTTAAAGGTCCCCAATAGTCAAAAGGCTCACTATTAACAATTGCCATAACCTTTACTTTTTGAACCTTGCCCTTACCAAATTCGACCTTTGCTTCACTAAGAGCATCATATTGTAGATCTATTTCATCTCCTACTTTTATATCTGCTAGTGGTCCAAAATAATCTTTCTTTGTATTTTCATCATATACATTATTTTTGTTAATTAAAATTACTCCATTTTCACTATTTAGTTTTTCTATATCAATATTTCCTGACTTTAAATATTTTTTAGAAGCTTCTAAAGCATCAGTATCATAAATCATAATAGAACTTCTTATAATGTTTTTCTCTACTCCATCTAAAGTTACTTTTTTGTATATACTTCCCATGTCCTCAATTTCTTTTATTTCGTTATTTTTATTTATTGCCATATCAAAAAAATATGGATTATAGACTCCATACACCTTATCAACGGACTTAAGTGCTTTAATATCATTTCCTATTTTACTATCTAAGGATGTATCCCCTTTAACTGTGAAGTGAATATTTTTAGACTCATTAATATCACTTGATATATTAAGTAATCTATCCATGACGGATTTAAAAGTAACAAATAATACCACACTTATTACTATAGAAAAAACAGTTACTCTATATCTTTTTCTATTTCTTTTTATGTTTTTAGCAGCAAGTGCTCCTTCAAAACCAAAAATCCTTTGAACAACTTGGTTCTTGCTTCTTTTTATGTTCTCTTTTGGTATAAATGTTCTACCACTTATAGCGTTCATTGGGGAAATATTACCTGCGAAATACGCTGGCACAAGTGCTGATATATATATTGCTACAAGACCCACTAATGCGCTTATGCATAAAACCATAGGTGATACTAAAATTTTCATAGGCATAACTGAATCTGCACCAATTAATTTAAATGAAATATTTATTCCATAGCTAGCTATAATACTACATAGTAATCCTAGTGGAATAGATATTATGGCTAGGATTGTTGCTTCTCTTAATACAATCTTTCTAATTTGCCTTGGGGTAGTTCCAACTGCTCTCAAAAGTCCAAACTGTTTAATTCGCTCTACAACACTTATTTGAAATGAGTTGTAGATTACTGCTATAGTAGCTATTAAAACTATCCCAATAATTATTACTATAGTTACATATAAGCCCTTAATACCTGAATTAGTACCACCAACTCCCTGCATCTGTAACAAGTAGCTGTTTTCAGTAACTGTATCTTTCTCACCTAACTGCCTTAATTCCTTTACTGCAGTTTCTAAGTTTGTTTTTGAACTTATTTCTACTAGTAACTGGGCATTTCGTTCATTAATACTGTTATTTTTAGATAAAATTAATCCGTTACTACTTAACTGACTTTGTAGATTATCCTCAAGTAGTCCTGCAAGAGTATATTCTTCACTCATAATTTTAATTTTATTTCCTACTTTAGCATCCTCATCAATAGATGATAATACCCAGCTTTCCATCGCTACTTCATTTTCTTTTTCTGGTAGCCTCCCACTACTTGTTTTATAAGGAAAAAGATCTAAAGCCTTATCTGTTGCCATTATTATGTTAACAGCTAATTTATCATTTATCCTTATTTCTTCGCTTGTAGTATACAATCCACTCCTAGAAATTTTAGGATTATTAATTATTTTAGAGAGTAACTTTTCATTGGTTTTTTGAAATGATAAATGATAAGAACCACTCTTGCTTTTAGCCTCTTGTATTTTTGTATCCTGTATTCCATTAAAGAAAACTCCTATTGTTGATATAAGAGCAACTGATAACATTATTCCTATAATAGTAAGTAAGGTTCTTTTTTTATTTTTCTTTAAATATTTCCCTGTAAGTTGTTTATAACTAGTTATCATCTTTTTCCCTTCCCCCTCCCCTATCTTACTTTTAAGTACTTGTCAGAAATCATTTCACCATCTCCAATGGTAATAACCCTATCAGCCATAGTTGCTATATTAATATCATGAGTTATAAGTATTAATGTTTGATTATATTTTTTTGCTGTAAACTTTAATAGTTCTATAACATCCTTTGAACTTTTAGTGTCAAGATTTCCTGTTGGCTCATCTGCAAGTATTATTGATGGCTTGTTAAATACTGCTCTACCAATTGATACCCTTTGTTGTTGTCCTCCTGACAATTCTGACGGAAGATGCTTTCTTCGTGCGCTAAGCCCCAGTATTTTAATAAGTTCTTCTAAATAAACCTTATCTACCTTATCATTATCTAGAAGTGTTGGAAGTGATATATTTTCCTCTACATCTAAAATAGGTAACAGATTATAGGATTGAAACACAAAACCTATCTTTCTTCTTCTAAACACTGCAAGTTTTTCTTCCTTGTAATCATATATGCTTTCTCCATCAATAACTACATTTCCGGCTGTTGGTCTATCAAGCCCACCTAGCAAATGAAGAAGTGTACTTTTCCCCGAACCTGATGCTCCCACAATTGCTACAAACTCGCCCTTAGTAACTGATAAATTTATGTTTTTAAGTGCCTCCACCTTATTTTCACCCTTGCCATAAATCTTCTTTAAATTCTCAACCTTTAAAACTTCCATATATATATCTCCTTTTCTTGTTTTATCGCTTTCTCATCACTATACACATATTATACTTCACAGGTATCTCACACTCCATGTCACATATCTTACAAATAAAAAAGGTTATCTTACATCTTGGTAAGATAACCTAATAAAAACAACAAATTAGAATTCACTTTACATATTCCATATTATGTTAGACCTCAGAGGTGCTAACATAATATAGAATCTATTTACATTCTTATGTCTTTCCAACTTACCTTAAAGCTGGTGTTCCAAAGTATAACATTAACTATTAAAAGTACTACTGCATAAATTCCAAGAAGCATAATGCTATTTCTGATGGATATATGGATTAAAGCAAATATTGCAAGTACTAGTATGCATATTATAGTTGGTACCAGAAGCTTAGAACTATCTGTTGTAGTAAACTTTACACTAAAAGGCATTCGGTCATTTGATATTTTAAAGTAAATTAACGATATTATCAAAAGAACTAAAAACATTACTATTAAATCCAGAATTATTGAGGGTCCTTTAAGTATTAAAAATAATACTGATTCTAATATATAAAGTGGTATTACAAGCTTAAATAATGCTCCTTTTATTGCCCCTTTTAATATTATTCCTGGATTTTCTATTGGTAATACTTTATATATAAATGCCCCCTTATAGCTATCACTATTATTTATATATGCTGTGCAAAAACATAATAGGATTATACTTATATACATTAATAAATGAACTTTTCCACCATAACTTGTCTGAATATTATCCATAAAAGAGTTCCCACCATTCCTATCTATAAACATAAAAAGAATTGGGATAAATAAAGCTGTTGCTAAGGATGGATATATTTTAAGCTTTAAATCTCTTTCTGTAGATATCATATTTTGAGTAAATTTAAACATACTCTTTTCAATATTATCATTGCAAACTAATGAAGCTATAAGGTCTTTTCTCTTTTCGCTTCCTTTTCTTATAGCTCCTCCATTATCATTTAACTTTTGAAGATTTTTCTCAAAATAAGGCACTAATTTCTTAATATAAAGAACCATTAATGCAACTGGAACTATTATTGCTAATGCAGATAAAAATATTAAAAAGGTTTCTTTATTTCCATCTATTAATATTCCAAAAGTAGATGCAAACCACATAGATGGTAGTAACGCATGCCAAAACTTAGGTACATATTGTCCTTTCATATTTACACCGCTAAAAACCCTGCCAACTAATTGATATCCAAATATCAATACAAATGCCAATATTATTTGAAAATAGTTTATTATATCCTTTAGCTTTTCCCCATCAAAAAGCCTTAAAACTAAAGTGTATATTAAAGAAGTTAATGATATAACTATTAATACTGAAAGTATGTTTTCTACTAGAAATATAACAAAAAATAAAGCACCATATTTCATTGTACCCATAATTAATGGAATTAAAGTTAATGAAAGTGATAGCCCCATTAAATATATGCATATATGAGTGGTCTTTGCCGCATTAAAGGTCTTATTATCTATAGGCTTTGGTAATAATATACTTTTCTCCCTTACATCTAATAAAACTGATGAAAAGTCAGATATCATAATTGATATCATCATAAATAAGCTTATACCTATTATTATATTTGCAGCTACCATAGATGGCACATTATACATTATTATAAGTCCAGTAAATATGCTCATGAACATATTAATCATAAGTGATTGTATATAATTATTCTTGCAATCATCCTCCCCTTTGTTGTTATTGCTCATAACAACACTTACCCTACGACTATCCATAATTAATTTTATCTGTAAAAT
Source organism: uncultured Clostridium sp. (assembly GCA_964474485.1). Classification (GTDB taxonomy): domain Bacteria; phylum Bacillota; class Clostridia; order Clostridiales; family Clostridiaceae; genus Clostridium_L. Next base: position 25,097 of record CAYYWN010000005.1, read on the forward strand.
CATTCTCATGATATCATAATTAACACCTAACTTTTTATATAACCACTGGAACTTATCTAATATCTTTAATATTTTGAAATCCTTCATAATTACACCTCTTTGATCAAAGAAACAAAATCATTAGCAATATTTGTATGATTATTAAAGCCTGTTAGCTCATTAAATATTTCTTCAAGAGAACCTTCGCTTTTATTACGAAGCTCCTCAAAGCTTCCATCAGCAACTACCTTCCCATCATTTAAAAGTAATATTCTATCACTTACTTTCTCCACAACATCCATTATATGAGATGAATAAAATATGGTCTTTCCTTCCTTTGCAAGAGTGTGCATAACTTCTTTAAACACCATTACACTGTTAGCATCAAGTCCACTTAAAGGCTCATCAAAAAATAATATATCTGGGTTGTGAATCAAACTACATATTATAAGTAGCTTTTGCTTCATACCTTTTGAATATGAGGATATCCTAGAGTTTAGAGTTGTCTTAATCCCAAATAACCCCATTATTTTTTTTGATCTTTCAATAAGCTTTTTTTCTTCTAATCCGTATATTGCACCTAAAAAGCTTATATATTCATAAGCAGTTAAGTTTTCATATATATCTGCAAGTTCTGGTACATATCCTATTCTCTTTTTATACTCAACACTTCCATCACTTATATCCTGTCCTAATATTTCTACTTTTCCCTCATAACCTTGTATTATTCCAAGCATTATTTTTATAGTAGTACTCTTGCCAGCACCATTAGCCCCTATATAACCTATTATTTGACCTCTTGGAATTTCTAAATTTATTCCCTTAAGTACCTTTTTACTGCCATAGCTCATTTCTAAATCCTTAATTGATATTATGTTTTCTAAATTATTCATGATACCCTCCCTTAATTATATCTATACTAGAATATCTATGATATCTTTCCCCTACTTTTCAATCTTTACCTTGCCAATGATTGGAATATTTGAGAGTTTTTACTCTATTATACCAACTAATATAGCTTATTCCCATCCATGAATGATTTATTTATTATATTTACTTTTTAACTTCCAAACCTTTCTTTGACAAATTTTATATTTATATGCTTATGAAGTGATAGCATATCTTTATTATCCATTTGTGAACACAAATTATCTTTTTACAAATAATTTTCTTGCAAACTTTATAATTTTGTCTATTATACTTTCATGTTCATAAGGCTCATGAATTGCTAATTCTGCTAGCCTTTTAATTCCTTCTAATGAACCAGCCCCAGCAATAAATCTTCCCGTATGACAAAATGTAGCATCACTAACCTTCGTTACCTTTGCAAGTTCTTCATCACTTTTACCCATCCAGGTCCGAGGAAGTTTTTTTCTATCTTTACCGTCTTTACCTCGTATAGTTTGCAAAAGATAATTAGTTTTAGATTTGAAAATCACAAATAATATTTCCTCATGTTCATCAATTTCCTTAAGTGATTCCATATATGGACAATATGTATCAAGTATCATAACTTCAGGAATTTCCCTAGTTTCATAAGCTTTTACTACCTTTTCTTTAGCTTTAATCACGGATATTTTAAAATTTATTTTATTATTTAAAATTGAAGTTGCAAATTCAACTGCTTTATTAAAATTCTGATTTTCTTTATCTTCCTCATACCATAATGGATTAAATCCTGATAAAATGGAGGAAACATTCATCAAAGGAATTTCCGGTTTATCTATCCATATTCCATTGTCTAAAGCATCTATTCCTTCAATTAAGTTTCTATCAATAAAATTAAAAACCTCATCAATTTGCTGCTGATTTAAGACTTCATTCTTAAAACGCACTACATCTTTTCCAAATTTATTCCATACAAGACCACAGGATGAAAATGGTATTCCATCTTCTCGCATTACTTTGTCCATACCATGATGATCGAATTCTCCGCCATTAACATCATAAACTATATCCAATTCATCTAATACCTTTTTATTTCTTGTCCTTGTCAATTCTGTTACGAAAATTTCATTTAAAATAGCCGTTGCCATAACTTCATCCGCATGAAACTTTCCATTATGTGTTCCTATTTTCTTAAACTCTTTTTCCAATTCTATATCAACTACCTTTTTTTGAATTTATTTTCTGCTATTCTTTTCGACTTATTATAGTAGCATAATATACATTCTGCCATTATATTTGATTTAAGCTACCTTATTATACTTTAATTTATTGTTAATTAACAGTAATAGTATAGATAGAATATCTTTTAAAAAATAACATATTGGCTAGTTATATTTTTGAAGCTACCTAAGTTTTTATATTCAATAAAAGAAGAATAACTTTAAAACAAAGCTATTCTTCCTTCACTTTATATCCTTAGGATAAATACTTATAAATATCCTCACAGGTATTCAATTAAAAAATATCCATTGCTAAAGCATCAAATTTATCCTCTTATATGTTGTTTCCAAAGCTTT
>CAYYWN010000006.1:0-25315 GCA_964474485.1 uncultured Clostridium sp.
TTATAAAAAGGTCGAATCAATTATTATTTACTTTAATTATTATGCTTTCTTTATTTGTTACTGCTTGTAGTGGCGTAAATAAAGGAACAGTTTCCGCAGAAAATGAAGATGGTAAAACAAAAACTGTAAGTACAGTTAATGGAGATATTGAAATACCAGTAGAACCAAAGAAGATTGTAGTAGACGGTTATTTACCATCCTTATTAGCACTAGGGATAAAACCAGTTGGATCAACTGCTTCAGATCTTAAAAATATACATATTAAAGATATGGTATCTGGAATTGAGGTTATAGGTGGAGAAGAAGATGGGCTATCACCTGAAGCAATTTTAGAATTAAAACCTGATTTAATTATTACGCTTATAGGTTCTGGTGCTGATAATGATAAATATGAGCAGATTTCAAAAATTGCACCTACTATTTCAATTCCTTTTGGAACTTATAAAGATGTTCATAGCGAATTAAAAACTTTAGGTGAAATGCTTGGGAAAGAAAAGGAAGCAGAAAATTGGATTAAGGACTATGAGCAAAGAGTTGAAGCTGCTAGGGGGAAAATTAAAGGTGTAATTGGAGATAAGGAAACTGTTTCAATACTTGGAGCTTATAGTAAGGGGTTTTATGTTTATGGTAATGGTGGATATAGAGGGGGACAAGCTATATATAGAAATCTTAAATTAACGCCACCTGAAACTGTACAAAAAGAACTAATAGATGCTGGTGAAACTTTCAAGCAAATTTCTTTTGAAGTAATGAAGGATTATGCTGGAGATTATATATTTTTTGATGAATCTTACGGTGGGAAAATAGATAAAAATAATCCAATGTTGCAGTCTTTAGAGGCTGTTAAAAATGATAAAGTATTTTATTTAGATCCAGACTTTTTCTGGCCTTATGATCCTATTGCTGTAATAAATCAAACTGAAAAAGTTGTAGAAATGTTAACTGAAAAAAGATAACCAGTTGATTTATGAAATAGCATGCAAATAGAGAGAAGGTAAATAACAGGTGAGACGATTTGATGAAGATATGAATATGTTTAGATATATTATTGAGTCAAAAGAAATTATAGAGGATTATGTAGTATATAATATTTCATCAGAATTTGGGAATGGAAATATAACAAGCCATAATGTAATGCCTGGAATCGAAGTTACTTATAATAATTTTCAGATATATAAGCCATTAAGTGAGAGTTTTAATTTAAGTGTGGATTCTTTAGAGATAAACTATTGTTTGGAAGGATACTTAGAAAGTGAATTTGCAAATAAAAAGATAGTTTATATGGGGGATGGTGATGTTTCTATTTTTGGATATAAGACAGGTGTGGTTTTAGCTGACTTTACTACTAAACACTATAAGGGTGTAACAGTAATGGTATATACAGACGAGGCTTCTAAAAGTATAGGCAATATGATGGGAGTTTCTGAAGATGAGATTAAAGGATTCATTAAGGCTTCTTTTAATGCAGATACTTGTATAGTAAATCATGCAAGTGACAGTTTAGAACATATTTTTAAGGAAATTTTTATATTGCCTGAGAAATATAAAAATTATTTTCTCAAAATAAAGGTGGTAGAACTTTTACTTTATATATTAGGAAACTCTGATTATAAAATTAGAGAAAAAACATATTTTCCAAGATCCTTTGTAGATAAAATAAAGGATGCTAGAAGGATTATTGTATCTGATATAGATCGTCATATAACAATAAAAGAACTTTCAGATAGGGTAGGCATTAATTCAACTGATTTACAAAAAGGTTTTAAGGAGATTTATCAGTGCACTATATATGCTTACCTTAAAACTTACAGAATGAAAAAGGCAAGGGAACTCCTAGTTAAAGAAGAATTAACCATAGCACATATAGCAAATTTAGTAGGATATACAAATAACAGCAAATTTTCAAAAGCTTTTAAAGAGGAATTTGGGATATGTCCTTCTAAATACAGAATTTCTAATAGATAAAGAGTCATTCAAAGATTATTTTGGAGGACTCTTTATCTTATTAGTTGTTATCTTATGGATATCTTATAGAGGATTGTACAATGATCTATAATTTATTTATTATTGAAAATGCAAGGGACAAAATAGAAACAAACTTTAAACTTAAGTATTGATATGTATTGTCATATGAAAGATAATTTCAAAAAGGTACATTTACAAATTAATGGAGTAGATAATACCTTTGCCATGAAGTAGTCTATATTTACGAAAAGAATATGTAGATGAAAGGTGAAGGTTATGAAAGAAAAAAAACAAAGTTCTTTATCAATATTATTTAAATGGGCAGGGAAAGAAAAATACAAGTTATATTTTTCTATGTTTTGTGGATTTGCAAGTGGACTTATGGTTATAGCTCCATATATTGCGATATACAAAATTATAGAAAGTGTATATTTTAAACAACTAACAAAGGAGATATTATTTCAATATAGTATTTTGCTAACAGTTTCAATTATATTAAGATATTTTTTTATGGCAATAGGTATAATAGCTTCACATAAAGGAGCTTACAATGCTCTTTATAATGTGAGATGTATGATTATAAATCATATGGGAAAAGTACCATTAGGATATCTTAGTGAAAAGAGTTCAGGAGAAATTAAAAAGGTAATCAGTGAAGATATTGAAAAGTTGGAACTTTTTTTAGCGCATCATCTTTCTGAAATCTTTATGTATTTGAGTGGACCCATAGCCATATTTATTTACTTATGTACCATAGATCCTATATTAGCACTTATTACATTAATACCAATTCCCATTGGCATATTACTACAATTTAAGATGTTTAAAGGTCAAAGTGCTAGAATGAATGAATTAAACAAGGTAACAGGTAATTTAAATTCATCCATGATTGAATATATAAATGGAATGAAGCTTATAAAAGCCTATGACATGGGTTCAGATTCTTATAAAAAGTATAAAGGAGCTATTGATGGACAACATAGTTTGTGGAAGAAAATTGCTTATAAGATGGGGCCTTTATATGCAGCTTTTGTAATAGTTCTTCAATGCGGAGTTGTATTTATAATTCCTATTGGTGGATTTATGTACACTAATGGAAATGTTAAAGCTGGAACTTTAATATTATTTGCTTTTGTAGGAAGTCTTTATCTTTCAGAGCTTCGTCCATTAATGGAGCTTGGATCAAGTTTTTCACAGGTTCTTAATGGAGTTAATAATGCTAAATCAATTATTGAAATGCCAGCTTATGAAAAAGGAGATAAGATATTTCCAAATAAAACAGAAATTAAATTTAAGGATGTGAGCTTTTCCTATGATGGAAAGGTAAATATATTAAACAAGGTTAATTTTAATATAAGGGATAATGAAAAAATAGCATTTGTAGGTAGATCCGGTGCTGGGAAGAGTACTATAATGCAACTTATCGCAAGATTTTTTGATGTAAATAAAGGCGAGATCTCCATAGGTGGAAAAGACATAAGGACTATAGATTATGAAACCCTTCTTCAAAATATATCCATAGTGTTTCAAAATACTTTTCTTACAAAAGAAAGCATACTTGAAAATATAAAAATGGGTACAAAGGCAAGTCTTAATGAAGTTAAAGAAGCAGCTAAAAAGGCACAGATTCATGATTTTATTGAAGGTCTCCCACAAGGGTATGATACAAAGGTAGGAAGTTATGGATCACGTTTTAGTGGAGGGGAAAAACAAAGGATTGCAATTGCAAGAGCAATACTTAAAGATGCTCCAATACTTATACTGGACGAAGCTACATCAGCTGCAGATCCTGAAAAGCAACAGGAGATAGATAAGGCTATAGATAATTTATGTAGAAATAAAACAGTAATTATTGTTGCACACAGACTTAATATAGTGAAAAAATGTGATAGGGTAGCTGTAGTGGAAAATAATACAGTAAAAAGTATAGGGACTCATGATGAATTATTAAAAGTAAATCAATATTATAAAGAGATATGGAATTGTTATGATAAATCGAAGAACATTCAGTATTCCGTAAAGGAGGGTGTTTAATATGGAAAATATCATATGGATAAAAAGAGATAAGAAGTTAATTGTTTCAATTATCCTTAACATAGTTGAAGGGATACTTACAGGTTCAGTTCTTGGTAGTATATTTTTAACCATAAATTCATTATTTGAAAACAGCTTTGATTTAAGTAAATTAATAAGTTTATGTATATTAGTAGCATGTATATTTATTGTACGTTTAACATTATATTCTATAGGGTATACATTGGGACATATAGGAGGAGCCTCCACAGCAAAACAGATAAGACTTTTTCTTGGAAATAAAATAAAGAATCTTCCTCTTATAAATTTTTCAAAGTATAAAACGGGAGAATTTATTAATGTAGTAACTCATGATGTAAATAATTATGAAGATATTCTAGGACATAAAACTGGGGATATAGCTAAGAATTTAACTTTGAGTATTGTAACCTTACTATTTTTATGTAAAATGAATATTAATATGGGTATAATAAATTTAATTATTTCCTTGTCAATTGTTCCATTCATGATAATATCATCTAAACTAGTAAAGAGGTATGGAGGAATGAAAAAGGATATACTCAATGATAATGTTAGTGATTTAGTTGAATATATAAATGGAATCCAAACATTTAGAAGTTATGGATCTTTTGGAGTAAAAAATAAAAAAATGAATAAATCTTTAAAAGATATAAGTGATATAAGTTATAAATTTGAATCTAAAGTAGTACCTATAGGTTGTATTTATAGGGTAGTAGAGGATATAAGTCTTCCTCTATCTATTATACTCGGAGGAAATCAATGGATTTTAGGTAAAATATCATCTTCGGAGTATGTAATTTGTGTAATTTTAGCATTGTTCATATCACAACTTATGGGAACCTTGTTTATAGATCTGACATCTTATAAAAATCTTATGATTTCAAAAGCTTCTATGGATAACTTAGCTAATCAAAAGGAAGATAACTACTCAGAAGTTAATTTTAATCCAGTTAATTATGATATTGAATTTGAAGATGTTTCTTTTAGTTATGTAAAGGATGAGCCCATTTTAAAGAATATAAATTTAAAAGCAAGAAATGGTGGACTTACTGCTATTGTTGGAGATTCTGGTTCTGGGAAATCTACAATACTTAATCTTATTTCAAAATTTTATGAACCAGAGTCTGGAAACATAAAAATAGGAGGAGTAAAAACTAAAAATATAAATGGGGAAAAGGTACTTAAAAATGTTTCTATGGTATACCAAGATGTTTTCTTATTCAATGACAGTATAAAAAATAATATAAGATTTGCAAAACCAAAGGCCACAGATGAAGAAATAGTTAGGGCATGTAAAGCTTCTAATTGCCATGAGTTTATTTCAAAACTTGAAAAAGGATATGACACTTTTACGGGTGAAAATGGAAGTAGGTTATCAGGAGGAGAAAAACAACGTATTTCTATTGCAAGAGCTATACTAAAAGACAGCCCTATACTACTTCTTGATGAAGCTACAGCATCTTTGGATATAGAAAATGAGCTGTATGTTAAAGAGGCAATACAAAATCTTGTAAGCAAAAACAAAACAATAATTATGATTGCCCATAATCTTTCTGTAGTTAAAAATGCAGATAATATTTTAGTTGTATCAGATGGAAAGGTTGTTGAAGAAGGAAGTCATGAAAAACTTATAAAAAAACGTGGGAAATACTATTCAATGTGGGAAGTTGAAACATCTATACATTGATATGTTACTACAATCTTAATAATAGAAGCATATAAACTTTCATATTTGGGAGATATAAAAGTTTATATTATAAAAATAAACAGAAAGGACTTTAATCTAAGCTTATGTCTAGATTAAAGTCTTTTCCAGTTATATAATATACAGCATTATTTAATATGATGTGTATAATTCTATAGTTCTTTTAGGTTTTTAGTAGATTATATTAAAATATCATAGCACCTATAATACCAAATATTATAAGTGGTATATTATAATGTAGGAATGTTGGTACACAGGTGTCCCAAATGTGATCATGTTGTCCATCTACATTTAGGCCTGACGTTGGTCCAAGGGTACTGTCGGATGCCGGTGAGCCTGCATCTCCAAGTGCTGCTGCAACACCTATTAAAATTATAGTAGCGAGTGGAGAGAACCCAAGTTCTATTGATAATGGACAGTAAATTGCAGCTATTATAGGAATAGTACCAAATGAACTTCCTATCCCCATGGTTACTATTAAACCAACAAGTAGCATTAATCCTGCACCTGCCATTTTACTTCCATTAACTATGATTGAAAGAGAGGAAACTAGAGATTCTACGGCTCCGGTTTTTCTTAGAACATCACCATAACCTGATGCAACAAGCATTATAAATGCAATCAAGCCCATTATTTTAATTCCACCATCAAGGAGGTCATTAATTTCATTGAACTTAACTGCTCTTGAAACAAATATTATTATTAATGCTCCGAGTGCTCCAAGAGGAAGGGATTTTGTAAGAATTTGAATTACAAAAGCAGATACAGCTCCAATTAATACGAACCAATGTCTTGAAGTCATTTTAAGATCTTGATCTTTGATTTCTTCTAGTCCTTGGATTTTAATATCTTTGTATTCTCTTGGTTTTCTATAAGTATAAAATATAGCAATGAGAAGACCAATTACCATACCTACTCCAGGAAACCATAGTACTTTAGCTATATCAGATGTTTCTACTAATATGCCACTTTTATTCATTTCAGCACTTATAATACCATGAAATATAAGACCGAATCCTACTGGTAAAACAAGGTATGGTGCCTTTAATCCAAATGTAAGTGCACAAGCTATGGCTCTTCTGTCTATTTTAAGTTTATTCATTAGTAAAAGTAGAGGTGGTATTAATATGGGGATATATGCAATGTGAACTGGAATAAGGTTTTGAGAAAAACAACCTATAAGGGCTAATAATAGTAAAAATACATATTTTTTTTCACCAATGACCTTAGAGATTTTTTTTGCTAAAATTGAGGCAAGACCAGTTTTGTTTACTGCAACTGCTAATGCGCCAAGGAGCACATAACTTAATGCAGTTTCAGAATTTCCACCCATTCCTCCGATGAGGGTCCTCATAGTATCACCTAAAGACATACCTGAAGCTAAACCTGCCGTCATAGCTGCAATTAATATAGAAAGTAATACATTTAGCTTAAAAAGGCATAAACCTATCATTACAATAACTGATATAACAACTGGATTGAACAATAGCATATTTTTCTCCTTTCTTTTGATATTTTATTTAACATTTTACTAGAAATTATCGATTATGTCTTTCTTTTTATTATTATATGGTTATTTTATTATTATAGAGATAGTTTATATTATAATTTACTGTGAAAATAAAAGTTATTTAAATTAAAAGATTATGGATATAATCAAAAAACTTTGGAGTCAGTGATTAAAAAGAAATAATATAAAAAAGTAATTGGAATAGAGTAAAGGTCAGTCTATTTAGATATTTTAAATACATCTAAATAGGCTCATTTTTATTTCTAAAATTAAGGGTTGACAATAGACCCCATACTGTATATAGTTACATATATACAGTATGGGGTTAAGGAGGTATTATTAATTGAAGATACTAATCTCTAATAAATCTGATTTACCTATTTATGAGCAGATTAAATTACAAATTAAAGAGCAAATTATGTCTTGTGAAATTGCTGAAAATGAGTTTCTACCATCTATACGCCAACTTGCAAAGGATTTAGGAATAAGTGTTATTACAACTACAAGAGCATATTCTGATCTTGAAAAGGATGGATTTATATCTACTATGCAAGGCAAAGGAAGCTTTGTTCTTCCAAAGGACAATGAAATGGTAAGAGAACAATATTTAAAACGAATTGAAGAAGCTTTCACAATGGCAATGGAAAATGCGAAACTAGCTAATATATCCAATGAAGAACTTATAATAATTTTAGAAAATTTAATGAGGGAGTGAAATTTATGTACGCACTTGAAATAAAAGATTTGAATAAAAATTTTGAAAGCTTTAATCTTCAAAATATTAATCTAAAATTACCTAAAGGATATATTTTAGGATATATAGGTCAAAATGGATCAGGTAAAACAACTACTATAAAACTTATTATGGAACAATTAAAGCGTGATAGTGGGGAAATAGTTGTATTTGGTAAAAGTTATAAAAATCATGAGATAGATTTTAAAAATAGTATAGGATATATAGCAGATGAGTGTTATTTTCCAGGATGTTTTACAGTAAAAGATGTAATGAATAGTTTAAGGAACTTTTATAATTTATTTGACGAATCAAAATTTAAGACTTATATGAAAAATTGGGAGTTACCTGAAAGTAAACAAATTAAAAAATTTTCAAAAGGAATGAAAATGAAGTTGATGTTTGCTAGTGTACTTTCTAGAGAAACAAAATTGCTTGTATTAGATGAGCCTACAAGTGGTCTAGATCCTGTAATTAGAGGTGAAATATTGGAACTTCTTCAGGAATATATTTCCGATGGAAAAAGAAGCGTGTTACTTTCTACTCATATCATGAGCGACCTAGAGAAAATAGCAGATTATCTTCATTTTATTGATAAAGGTAAAACCATATTTAGTGATACAAAAGACAATATTTTAGAAAATTATTTATTAGTTAAAGGAGGCGTATCCGATTTAACAGATGAAATAAGAGATAAACTAATAGGGTACAAAAAATCCAATATAGGATTTGAGGGGTTAATTTATTTAAAGGATAGTAAGTTTATAGGAAAAGGGTTATTGATTGAAAAGCCTTCTGTGGATGATATTGTGATATTTCATATAAATGGATTAAAGGAGGAAATATAATGAGCTCAATAAATTATTTAAAATTAGATATTAGGCTTATAAAAGGGACATTAAAATATTATGCAGTGATTCCGTTATTATTTCTTTTTATGGGATCAAAAGAATCTCCTATTATGGCATTAGGATACTTATTTTTCTTTTTAATTATTTTGGCAACAGTGCCTTTTAGCGCTGAAAGCAATGAAAGATGTGAAAAGATGTATTATATGCTCCCTTCTAAGGTTTCTAGTATTGTTCTAGGCAGGTTTTTATATTTAATTAGCGCAATGATTATTATATGGATGATTGATGGAGGCATAATGATGTATTCTTATAAGATAAATAAAATAAGTGATTTAGACGTTGCTACAATATGTTTATCGGGAGTAGTAGCTACAATAGTTTGTTTCTGTCAATATCCTCTCTATTATAAATTTGGTATGGAAAAGGGCAAGATTTTATCTACTATATTATATATGGTACCTGCATTTATTGTATTTGCATTACCTTCATTATTAAAGAATAGTAGGTTTTTAACACCAGAACTTGGGGGTAGACTTTTAGAGCTTATCATGAGTAATAAAATTATATTGCCACTTTTAACTATAGTAATTATCGGTATTATAGGTTTTACATCATACTTATTTTCATGGGACATTTGTGAGAAGAGAGAAATATAATGTATTTTAAAAGATAAACAATTCACATTTTCTAAAAATCACATGATTTTTTAAAATGATGTATGGAGACTTGCCACTGGCAGGTCTTTTTTCATTCTACATTACTAGTCATCAATGGTTTATGTTGCTTTTAGATTAGTATCTAAAAACACACTGAAAATTCAAATGTTAATGCTAAACTTTTGACTTGTTATAAGGACTTAAGTAATATAATCCTATAGTTCAATATGTTATAATGAGAAAGTAATCAAGTAATTTTTAGATTCAGGTGAAGTTTGATTATGAGAAGTACTCTTTCCATCTGAATTTTAGAAAAACTTATCTAGATGCGTAAAATGTTATCCTTAACTTAAGCAGATATCCCAAGTCTATGATTTGATGATACTCGTTTACTTATCTGAAGTCATGAAGATGAGTTTCCTTCTGGAAGGGTGTTAGTAATGGCGCAATGGGATAAATAAATCACAACATTTATTATTATTATTATTATTATTATTATTATTATTTTGCATAAGGAGTTTGATATTGTGGATAAAATTATTAATACGGATGAAATATATGACATTTTAAAGAAAAGGATCATTAATATAGAATATGAACCAGGACAAGTTCTTAATGAAGAGGATATTGCTACTGAGTTTAAGGTTAGCAGAACGCCTATAAGAAAGATATTTCAACAACTAAATGCGGATAAATTAATTAATATAATTCCAAGATTTGGAGCTCAGGTTACACCTATAGACTTTAAATATATGAAATCTGTATTTGAAGTAACAAGGCAGATTGATCCTTTTGCAGCAAGACTTGCAGCTAGCAGGATATCAAAAAGCCAGATTGAAGAGCTTGAAGCTATAATGGAAAGATTTCACACTTATGATTTGGAAAAAGACTATCAAAAGGCAATTAATGATGATGAGAGATTTCATGATATTATATTTTTAAGTAGTGGAAATCAGTGTCTTGGTGATGTACTAAAAAGTTTACATCTACACACTGAAAGACTTTGGCATTATTCTGAGCAATATATTGATAGTATGGATCTATTTACAGATACCTTGGGAAAGATATTAAATGCTATAAAAGAAAAGAATTATGAAGATACAGAGAAGTATGCAAGAGAGCATATAGATGCCTTTGTTGAAAAAATAAGACAGGAAATGTTATAGAATATATTATGTATAGAATTGTTTAATTTTCTAAATATCTAATATTGAAACCTGAAATTAGCTTGTAATTTAAAAATAAGCTTATTTCAGGTTTTTTTATTTTAAATAAAAAATATTTTAAATTTTCTATAGTTTTTTTAAATAAAAGAAGGATTATTCATTTGCATATAGAATATACTACTACGGAACAAGTAAAATACAATAAGTATACAACAAGTATTGAAATACGTGTTTGTTTGAAAAAATAGTTTATGGATGAACTGCAATATGAAAAGGATTTCGCAAGGAGGGATTACTTGAATTATCAAATAATTACCAATAATCCAGTGGCAAAGAAGGAATTTGAAAATGTATATTTTGTTAAAGGTGATTTTAAGGATGTAATGGTTAAAGTTCGAGATATGGTTCATCAGGGGTTCGATCTTATTAGTCACCCACTAGGGGCAAGCATAAGAATGGCGTTTTCTCCTTTTCGTTCAATAATAATTGGACAAAAGAATAATAAAATCAATTCCATCCACGTAGACATCATTGAAAATAGCATTATTACTTTAAAGAATCTTACTGAGGGGAGGGGAGCAGATAGAAAAAATGATGATGACTATATGTTAATTGATAGAGAACTTTTAAGATCAACACTAGAGTCTTTTGAAAAAGATTGTATTAGTAAATGTGTTTAATTTATTTGGAGGTGATTTTTTTGAAATTGGAACTTGGAAGAATTCATATAAAAGATATGCAGTTTGGAGAAAAGACTGCTGTAAATCATGGAGTTTTGACTGTAAATAAAGAAGAATTAATATCAGCGCTTAAGGAAGACAAAAAAATCAAGGAAATCAAGGTTGATATTGCAAGACCGGGAGAAAAAGTAAGAATTATACCTGTAAAAGATGTTATTGAACCTAGAGTTAAAATCAAGGGTGAAGGTAATGGCTTTCCAGGGGTATCAACAAAAATGGCACAATTAGGAGATGGAAAAGTCAACGTACTTTATGGTGCAGCTATAGTTACAGTTGGTGATATAGTAGGATTTCAAGAGGGTGTTATTGACATGTGGGGCGAGGGAGCAAAGTGGACACCATTTTCAAGTACTTATAATTTAGTTGTAGATATTGCTCCTATTGAAGGACTTGATCCACATGAGCATGAAGCAACTGTTAGACTCGCCGGTCTTAGAGCAGCTGAATTTGTAGGACTTGCTGGAAGAGAAGCTAAGATTGATGAGGTTTTAACTTATGAGATGGGTGACATAGATAATGAAACATCAAAATATCCAAACTTACCTAAGGTTTTATATGTGGAAATGTTAATTTCACAGGGATTACTTCATGATGGATATATATATGGTGTAAATAGTAAGTTACTACTTCCAACTTTAATGCATCCAAATGAAGAGCTTGACGGTGCAGTAATTAGTGGTAATTGTGTAGCGGCTTGCGATAAAATTACCACTTATCAACATCAAAATAATTCAGCAATTTTGGATTTATATGCACAGCATGGTAAGGAAATAAACTTCCTTGGAGTAATATTAACTCCTGAACTTACAACTCTTGAAGGAAAGTTTAGAACCTGTGATTACACTACTAAGTTATGCAAAATGCTAGGTGCAGACGGTGTGATCGTGTCAGAAGAAGGATACGGAAATCCTGACTCAGACCTTCTAATGATTTGTAAGAGACTAGAAAGTTCAGGTATTAAGACTGTTTTAATTACAGATGAATGTTCTGGAAGAGATGGAATGTCACAACCTTTGGCAGATACAACACCTGAAGCAGTTGCAGTAGTATCCGCAGGAAATGTTAGTCATGTTGTAACACTTTCACCTGCTGATAGAATAATAGGAAGTGCAAAAGCTATCGAAACTTTAGCAGGGGGATGGGATGGTTCTTTGGTTGAAGATGGAAGTTTAATGTGTGAATTAAATGCTGTAATAGGTGCCACTTCAGAAATAGGCTATCATAACTGCACAGTTAAGTTATATTAATTATCTTAGAAGGGGGGATTAATTATGTCAGATAAATTTAAAGTATTATATTATGTAAATCAGTTTTTTGGACAAGTAGGTGGAGAGGAAAAGGCTGGAATGGAACCTGTATTTAATGAGAAAAGCATAGGCCCAGCTCAAGGTTTTAGTAAACTAATAAAGGATGAAGGAGAAGTAGTTGGAACTATAATATGTGGGGACAATTATTTTAATGAAAACAAAGAGGAAGCTTTAAATTATATTCTTAATGTAGTTAAAGAAACTTCACCTGATATTGTTGTAGCAGGACCGGCATTTAATGCAGGTAGATATGGAATGGCTTGTGGTGAAATAGCTAAGGCAATTGTAGAAAAGTTAAATATCCCAGCAATTACAGGAATGTATATAGAAAACCCAGGTATTGATACATGTAAGGATAAGGTGATAATTGTAAAAACTACAGATTCAGCAGCAAGTATGCGTAAGGCACTACCTATTATGGCAGGTATAGTTAAAAAGATTGTAAAGGGAATAGAGCTTGGACTACCAGAAGAGGACGGATACATACCTCAAGGAAGAAGATTAACAGTTTTTGCAGAAAAAAGAGGATCACAAAGAGCAGTAGAAATGATGCTGGCCAGATTGAAAAATGAAGAATTTAAAACTGAACTTCCAATGCCAGTATTTGATAAGGTACCGCCAGCTAATGCAATAAAAGATTTAAGCAAGGCAACTATAGCTCTTGTAACTACTGGAGGAATAGTACCTATTGGTAACCCAGATAGAGTACAATCTGCAAGTGCACAAAAGTGGGGTAAATATAATGTGGATGGAAAAAGCGATCTTGGATCAGAATATTTTACTATCCACGGTGGATATGACCCAGTATATGCAAACGAGATACCAGATAGAGTAGCACCACTTGATATTATGAAGCAATATGAAAAGGAAGGTTATATTGGAAAAGTATACGACTACTTTTATACAACTACAGGAACAGGAACTTCCGTTGGAAATTCTATTAAGTTTGGTGAAGAAATAGGTGCTGAACTTAATGCTGCAGGAGTGGAGGGAGTTATACTAACATCCACATGAGGAACTTGTACACGTTGCGGTGCAACGATGGTAAAAGAAATTGAAAGATATGGTATTCCTATAGTTCATATGGCTACTATAACTACAATTTCAGAATCAGTAGGGGCTAATAGAATAGTTCCAACAATTGCAATTCCATATCCAGTAGGAGATCCTAGTTTAAAACCTGAAGGAGAATTAGAACTAAGGAGAGACATGGTAAAAAAAGCATTAGATGCTTTAGCTACAGAAATTACAGAAATAACTCAATTTGAATAGAATTAGTTAAATTTTCCGGGATACTTCTAGTGGTATCTCGGAATAAATTATACATATTGATTAGTGTTTTAATATCTTAAATTTAATTTGTAATTTTTATATTTAAATTTTGTATTAAAGTCAAGATGAAAGGGTGAAGGACATGGAAAAAAGGGAGAATTGGGGAAGTAGATTTGGCTTTATTATGTCTGCAGCAGGCTTTTCGATAGGTCTTGGAAGCCTATGGAGATTTCCATATTTGACAGGTAAGTACGGAGGTGGGGCCTTCGTATTTGTATATGTAATAATATGTATCCTAATAGGCATTCCACTTTTTACTATGGAAATGAGTTTAGGTAGAAAGACACAATTAAATGCAGTACAAGGCATGAGGTCTTTAACAAAGAAAGGCAGCCCTTGGGTATTATTTGGATGGTTTGGGGTGTTATCAGCCTTTGTGATTTTATGTTATTATATACAAATAGCCGGATGGACATTAGCTTATCTATTTAAAATGATATCTGGACAGCTTTCTGGATTAACTGCTGAAGGATATTCAAAAGTCTTTAGTAGCTTTACATCTAACACTCTTAGTGTAAGTCTATTTACCATAGCTTGTATAATAATTACAGGTGTTATATCATCAAGAGGTCTTGAAAAGGGCATTGAAAAAGCATGTAAAATAATGATGCCAGCTTTATTTGTTATGATGATTATTTTGGCAATAAGATCAGTGACCCTTCCAGGTGCTATGGAAGGTTTAAAGTGGTACTTAAAGGTAGACTTTTCAAAAATTGATGGAAGCATACTTCTTGCAGCTCTTGGGCAATGTTTCTTTTCAGTTGGTATTGCAAGTGGTGGAGCATTTATATATGGAAGTTATCTTAAAAAAGATAGTGATATACCAACAGATGCATCAATAGTAGTATCAGCAGTTACAGCCATGGGGTTATTGTCAGGTATAATAATATTTCCAGCAGTATTTGCATTAGGACTAAGCACTGATGGAGGCTCTAGTACATTATTTGTAACTATGTCAAATCTGTTTTCTAAAATACCAGCAGGTAATCTTTTTGGTGCTATGTTTTTCTTATTAGTGCTATTTGCAGCTATTTCTTCAGTTATTGGATACTTAGAACCCATAGTAGTTGTTGTATCTGAATTATTTAAAGTTGAAAGAAAAAAGTCAGTATGGTTATGTTTAATAGCTGTATTTACAGTAGGATTCCCTACAATACTAGCACAGGGACCTTGGTCACATATTCAGATAGCAGGAAGAAATTTTTTTGATTTTGCTGATTATCTTTCAGGAAATATACTAATGCCTTTAGGAGCTCTAATATTATCTTTTTACACCTTATTTGTATGGAAATTCAATAAATATAGAGAAGAAACAAATGTAGGAGCTAAGCAATTAATGGTGTATAAATGGTGGGGAGTATTGGTTAAAGTTATTATTCCAGTAGCCTTAGTTATAATTTTTGTAACAGGAATATTTTAAAGAATAAGTTTTGTAAGCGATATTTAACGTTAAGCATGTAAGTTTATATTTACAAAATTGAAATAAAGCATCCAACATTTTAATAAATAAAATATTGGATGCTTTATTTATATAAACATTAGAGTAAATTACTGGATTAAATGTCAAAATAATTGATTGTCCTGATAAATATTGATATAATTAGGGTAATAATTATAAAATGGAACTTTATCAAAAACATTTTTATATAAAAATATAATAAACATAGTCAATATTATAATGAGAAAGAAGGGATAAAAATTTTCTTATACATTGCTATTTTTCTACTTGGTGCAATTATTGGAAGCTTTTTAAATGTATGTATATATAGAATTCCATTGGGGGAATCTATTGCGTATCCTCCATCCCACTGTACTGATTGTAACACAAGACTAAAATGGTACGATCTTATTCCTATATTTAGTTATTTATTTTTTAAAGGGAAATGTAAGTATTGTAAAGAAAAGATATCAATTAAATATCCTGGCATAGAATTTTTGACAGCTACGGTATTTTTCCTTACCTATATTAACTATGGCACATCTTTATATTTTATAAAATATGCCATGTTATGGTGCTGTCTTATAGTAATCTCCATTATAGATCTAAATTTTCAAGATGTATATTCTATAACTACAATACCAGGGATTGTTATTGGAGTTATCGTAGCTATTATTGAAAATATGATTTATTCTGTACCCTTTTTGAATTATATTATAGGTGGCATCACAGCAGCAGGGATAATAGCCTTAATAGTTTATACTACAGGAGGTATGGGAAAAGGAGATATTGAAATTGCAGCTCTTTGTGGGGTGTTTATTGGATGGAAATATTCTATAATAATGATTTTTCTTTCCTTTATTATAGGTGCAACAATTGGAGTTATATTAATTATTTCTAAAAAGAGAGGTAGGAAAGACTATATAGCTTTTGGCCCGTTTATAGCCTTAAGTACTTTATTTACAGTCTTTTATGGAAGTTATATTTTAAATTATTATGTTGGTTTATTTATATAAAAAAGTTGAATTTATATTTTAAAAGATAGTTAAATAAAGATTTATAAGGTTTTGGAAACAGTAAAGTAATATTGTAAGGCGGATGAGTGTATGGAATATAAAGTAAAAGAATTAGGCGATATAGCAGGAGTAACAGCTAAAACCATAAGGTATTATGATAAAATAGGAATTCTTAAACCTTCAAAAACTAATTCTTTATGTCATCGTATCTATAGTGAGGAAGAGGTTGATAGGTTGCAGCAAATACTACTATATAGAGAATTAGATGTAAGCCTAGATGTTATAAAGGAGATAGTAACATCATCTACATTTGATAGTATGACTGCACTTAAAGAACATAAGGAAAACTTACTTCAAAAAAGAGAACAATTAGATTTATTAATATCTAATGTAGATAACACTATAGCCTTAAAAGAAGGAATAATAAGCATGAGTGATAAAGAAAAATTCCAAGGCTTTAAGAAAAATATGATTGAAGATAACGAGAAAATGTATGGTGAAGAAGCGAGAGAAAGATATGGTAAAAGGTCAGTTAGTAAATCAAAGGAAAAAGTAATGAGTATAAGAGAGGTTGAATATGATAAAACAGTAAGTCTTGAGACGGAGATAAAAATAACATTAGCTGAAGCTTTTAAAAGTGCTGACCCATCTTCGGCGTTAGCTCAAAAGGCAGCTAACTTGCATAGGCAATGGATAGCGAATTATTGGGGGAAATACAGTAAAAAGGCACATGCAGATCTTGCTAGAATGTATCCAAAGGATGAAAGGTTTAAAGCCTATTATGATAATAAGCAGGTGGGTACTGCTGCTTTTTTAAGAGATGCAATTTTAATTTATACAGGATTTAATGAATAAAACATTAGCAGTTAATTAATCTAGCATAAAATGCCATGGAATAGTAAACACTAAATTTATTAATACACCTTAATTTAGAAGATTAAACCATAAAAGAAGGGGTTGACTTTATTGGAAAATTTAATGTTTTGCTATCAATGTGAACAAACAGCAGGAGGAAAAGGATGTACAAAGCTTGGGGTTTGCGGAAAGACGCCAGAAATTGCAAACTTACAAGACTTACTAATATATCAGTTAAAAGGGATATCTTGCTATGCAAAGGCTATAATGGAACAAGGTAAAACCATTGATAAAGAAGTAGTTGGATTTGTAGAAAATGGTCTATTTACTACATTAACGAATGTAAATTTTGATGCTGAGGTTCATGTAAAGTTACTAAAGGAATCTCAAAAGATAAAAGAAAAAATAAGAAATGAAGCTCCAAAGAAAACCTATCCAGAGGCTGCTAACTATAATTTAAGTGATACAAAAGAGGAAATGCTAAAGGATTCCATTAAAGCTGGAATTATGTATGATCAAAATATTGATGCTGATATAAGATCTTTAAGATCAACAATACTATATGGATTAAAGGGTGTAGCAGCTTACGGACATCAAGCTAGGTTTATAGGATATAATAGTGAGCAAGTAGATAAGTTTTATTTTTTAGGACTAGAATCTACTACAAATGATAAGTTAACGCTTGAAGATATGATAGCTATGACAATGAGGACAGGGGATATGAGTGTAGAAGTAATGAAGATACTAGATGAAGCTAATACTACAAGATATAAAAATCCATCACCCGAGAAGGTTAATGTTAATATTAAAAAAGGACCATTTATAGTTGTATCAGGTCATGATCTAAGAGATCTAGAAATGTTACTTCAGCAAACAGAGGGCACGGGGATTAATATTTACAGTCATGGAGAAATGCTACCGGCACATGGATACCCAGAACTTAAAAAATATAAACATTTAGTAGGTAATTATGGATCAGCTTGGCAAAATCAACAGAAAGAATTTGATGGAATGCCAGGATGTATTTTAATGACGACTAATTGTTTAATGAGACCAAGAGAAACATATAAAGATAGAATATTTACTACTAGTGTTGTTGGATGGGATGGTTTAAAGTCTATTGCAGTTTCTGATGATGGAACAAAGGACTTTAGTCAAATAATAAATAAAGCACTAGAACTTGGTGGATTTAAAGAAGATGAGGAAGTAAAAGAGATTTTAGTAGGATTTGGACATCATGCAACATTATCAAATGCTGAGACTATAGTTAATTCAGTTAAGGAAGGAAAGTTAAGACACTTCTTTTTAATAGGTGGTTGTGATGGGGCAAGACCGGGAAGAAACTATTATACGGACTTTGCTAAAATGGTTCCAGAGGATTGTATAATCCTTACTTTAGCTTGTGGAAAGTACAGATTCAATAAATTCGATTTTGGAACAGTGGCAGGACTTCCAAGACTATTAGATGTAGGTCAATGTAATGATGCTTATTCAGCAGTTAGAATAGCTACAGCACTAGCGGATGCATTTGATACGGATGTGAATTCTTTACCACTTACCATTGTACTTTCTTGGTATGAACAAAAGGCAGTTGCTGATTTATTAGCACTTTTATCACTTGGAATAAGAGGAATCTATTTAGGACCAAGTTTGCCAGCATTTATATCGCCAAACGTATTACAATATTTAGTTGATACTTTTGATATTAAGCAAATAAGTACACCAGAGGATGATTTAAAGAATTCACTTAAGCAAGCGAACTAAAATTATAGTAAATACAAGAATACTTGATATAATTTAACATTAAGATAATATAAATTGAAACAATTGCACTCTCCTAAGTTTTAAGGGGAGTGATTTTTATCTAGAATTATAATCTTGTATATTATTACCATGTAATGGATAGAAATTATTGGACAAGAACTATTATGATGTATATAATTATTTAGTAATAAATTATTATTCAAGAAAAAGGATTTGTACAGAATAATTTAACGAAGGAGAAAATATGAAAATAGGTATAATAGTAAATGAAGACACTGCCAATAGATGCACAGGTAAAGGTTGTTTAGATGCCTTTTATAATAAAAAGGATTCATTTGAAAGGTATGAAGACATTGAAGTTATAGAGTTAATGGCATTCACTCATAGCGGGGGAGATATAAATAAAAAGATTGAAAAGATGAAGGTAAATGGAGTAGAGGTAGTTCATCTTTCTAGCTGCATGAGAGGTTCTTCAGACGAGTATGAAGAGCTTGCAAAGATTTTATCTGAAAATTTTAAAGTAGTTGGATATACTCATGGATCTAAAGATGGGAAGAAGAACAATACCATTAATTTAAATAAACAAGGTTCCTCAATTTAGGATTAATTTAACACTATAAGAAAATATATTTCATTTGGTTATTTGTATTTTTATAATATAATTAATATAAGATTATAGAATTTTAGAAATGTAGATTATATTTACACAGGTTCTAACGATGGGATGTGAAACTTTGGATGTTAACTTTTACAAATCAATTATGGAGCAGTCTCCATTAGGATATGCATATCATAAGATAATTTGTGATGAAAAAGGTATTCCTTGCGATTATGAATTCATTGAGGTAAATAATGCATTTGGAAAGTTGATAGGGTTAAAACCTTCAGATATTATTGGTAAGAAAGCTACTGATGTATTTCCTAAATTGAATGAAGAAGATTTTGGTTATATAAAAATTTATGGATATATAGCATTAAATGGTGGTAATAAGGAGATTGAAGGGTATTCACAGCTATTAAATTGTTGGTATAGGATAAAGATATATTCTAATAAAAAAAGTTATTTTATAACATATGTAAGTGATATATCTAAAGAGATGATTCAGTTATTGGCATTAAAAAAGGTGGTTATATTATCTGAAGAATTATTGCAGCTATCTTCAGGTGAGATAGATTTTCAAAGGATTACAGACAATCTTTTAGATATTTCAAAGGCAAAATACGTGGCTTTAAATATGTATAATGATAAGGGTGATAAATTCACAACTAAAGCTTTAGCAGGAATAAAGGATTCTATAAGAATAGCAAATACAATATTAGGATTTAAAATTAAGGGAAGTGAATGGGAGCATGATTCTGTGAGGGAGAAAAAAATTAGTAATAATATATTGACACGCTTTCCATCATTATCTGAACTTTCAGGAAAGGTTATTTCACCAAAGATTATAAAATCTATAGAAAAATTATTTTGTATAGGGGAAGTAGTCTTAGTTAGAATAATTAAGGGGGATAAAACATTAGGGGATTTTACTTTGTTTATGCCTAAAGGAAAGATTCTAAAAAATGAAAATATTGTTGAGATATATACTAGAGAAGTTGGTATGATTATAACACGTAAAAAGATAGAAGAAGAAATTGTTTATCTAAGCTATCATGATCAATTAACAGGTTTATATAATAGAAGATTCTTTGAAGAAGAATTAAATAGGGTAAATGAAGAAAATAAATTACCTTTGTCAATTATTATGGTAGATGTTAATGGCTTAAAACTTATGAATGATGTATTTGGCCATGAAAAGGGTGATGAACTATTAAAAAGGTCAGCAGAAATTATTCAAATAGGATGTAGAAAAAGTGATATAGTTACTCGATATGGTGGAGATGAATTTGTTATTATTCTCAAAGAAACCACAAAAGAGGAATCAAAAGAAATTATTAAAAGTATAAAGGCTTTGATTTCTAAAGAATATATTAATGGTGTTAAAATAAGTTTATCACTTGGATACTATACAAAAAG
This sequence comes from uncultured Clostridium sp., assembly GCA_964474485.1. GTDB lineage: Bacteria > Bacillota > Clostridia > Clostridiales > Clostridiaceae > Clostridium_L. The sequence goes on from CAYYWN010000006.1 coordinate 21,111, forward strand.
TGTAGCTAGTCAGGATATAAAAAAGATATTGAAAAATGCTGAAGATGATATGTATAAAAATAAGGCTTTAGAAAGTAAGATAAATAGAGGAAATGAAATAAATGTATTACTTAATATTATAGGTGAAAAAGATCCAAGTGAAGATAAACATTCTAAAATAGTGAGTAAACTGTGCAATGATATAGGAAATGCTATAAATCTTTCAGAATTAGATATAAACAAAATTAGAGATGCTGGACTACTTCATGATATAGGTAAAGTAGCTTTAGCGAAAGATATTTTAAATAAAAAGGATGGGCTTACTGAAGCTAATATTGAAGAGATTATGAGGCATTCAGAAATAGGTTATAGAATACTTAATATAGTAGGCGGAATGTCAGAAGTGGCAGAATATATATTATATCATCATGAAAGATGGGATGGAAAAGGGTACCCCAAGGGATTGAAAGGGAAAGCCATACCACTTCAATCAAGAATAATAAGCGTAGCAGATGCATATGATACTATGACTAGTGGTAGAAGTGGTAAAAGTAAGTTATCTAAAGAGGAAGCTATAAAAGAACTACAAAAAAATTGTGGCGTTAAATTTGATCCAGAGCTTGTAGAAGTATTTATTAAAAGGGTACTAGAAGAGTATCCCAGTGAGTAGACTTTCAAAATCTATCAACGAGTATTAAAACTATATAAAAGAAGTTAAAAATGTTTGGATAAATATAAAATTATTAGAAATAAAATAATGTGATTTAATAAAAACACATTATTTTATTTCTTTTTATTATAAGTTTAGTTAATATTTTTTTAGGGACTTTTCTACGTCACCTTCTATTAGCTTATGCAATTTTTCAAGAATGCATTCTGGAGGTTCTACCATTCCTTCTTTCATCCAACTTATAACTAAACCAACAAAAGCATAGGTGTAAAACTTTGCAATAAACTCTTTATCCTCATACAAAACATTCATTCCTTCTGAAATCTCGCTTACAACACCTAGGAGCAAGTCAAAGGTAATTCTATTTAAAAAGCTATCTAGATGATCTCTACCAAGTGAGTACAGCGAGTTTATACAAAATGATTTGTTGTTTTCTATGTAGTGAAATATCCGAAGAAAGCCTTCTTGCCAGGTTTTATAAGTTTTGTAATTGGAAATGCTATCTATGGCTTCAGTTTTATAAATCCAATCTAACAAATCATATATATCATGAAAATGATAATAAAAGGTTTGTCTATTAACACCACAATCAGCAACAATTTCTTTCACTGTTATCTTACCTAGTGGTTTAGCATTCATTAATTTTTTTAAGGAATTTGAAAGTTCCTTTTTGGTCATTGACGACATAGAAAGATGCCCCCTTTATTAATTTAGTTTTGTAATGGGTATACTTAGTGAGAAATAGCACCTTTAGTTTTAAATGGAATTTTAAACGTTATTTGAAATTCAAAAAACACTTTAAAGGGTATAAAAGGCACTTTTTAATGTTTAAATATAATACAATTATAACGTGAATCCAAATAAATGGCAATTGAAGTTGTTGATATGATTATATATAGCTTAATTTTAAGTGTTTATCTAAATAGGATTGAATATAAGTAGATATTATAATATAATGGTATTTAGATAAACATCTAAATACGTGCTAGTTATGTATATATATATGAATCTGTATCAAGTTAGATATGTGCATGATATTGCACTAAATTAGATGTATATAAAACAAAGGAGGAACTATGTTAATATGAAAATAGTATTTAATCCATTACCAGGAGAGTTAAGAGATTATTTTTTAATATTAGATATGATAGCAAATTTAGAAAAGTATATTGAAAAAATAGAAAAAGATGAAGGGGGGGAAAGGATAGATTCACAGATAAAGGACTTTGTAGTTCATGTTAGAAAGCAACCCTTAGTAGATAAAAAGAATTTGGATAAATATTTTAAGCATCATACAGAAGAAAATTATTCTTTGGCTGATTTTTTACATAACAATGAAGACTTTTGGAAGTGTAAAGATATAGAAGAATATATTAGTATGTTAGAAAACAAAAGTAGTGAGGATAAAAAACTTTATATTTTAGAGGTGATATATAATTCCAAAGGAGAAGAGTGTGAAGATAAACTAAAGGAAATATGTAAAAGTGATGAGGAAGTATTAAAAGCTATAAAGAACTCCGAATTTACATCATCACTAAAATGGGATTTATCTTGTTTTATTAATGATACCGAAATTGAATTTAAAGAATTTATTAAGTTTATCAGATACTCCACTTATATATATGAGCAATTTAGAGGTACAAGAAATAAATTAATGAAAAAGTTAAATGAGAGGTTAGAGAAAAATATTAATAACAATAAAAAGTCTTTAGATTTCTTAAATAAGACTACTAGAAAGATTGTAAATTATGATTCCTTTAATGATATATATGTTACAACTAATTATGGTCAAGGGTATAGTATAAACTTTGTGATGAATGATGATACTATGTATGTTTTTCTTGGAGCTTATTATGAAAATCATCTTAAAATGATGGGTGGAGAGGAGGAGAATAGACTTCAAACTAACCTTATGATATATAAAAACCTTTGTGATAAAAATAGGTTTGAAATACTAAAATTGCTAACAAAAAAGGATGATTACTCTCAAGGAGAAATAGCAGAAATCCTTGGAATTACAAATGCTACAGTGTCCTATCACATGAATTTTTTAGTTGGAGCAAATTTGGTCAATATTGATAAAAAAAATAAAAAATCTTTTTATTTATTGAATAAAAATACTTTAGAGAAAAGTATAGACTTTATAAGGGAGCAATTAGAATTAAAATAAATAGTTAGGGGGTATGAGTATTATGAGAGTCAGCTTATTAAAAGAAAAGAATTTTGGACTTCTTATGTGGGGAAAGCTTGTATCATTAGTAGGTACACAGATGCAAAATTTTGCATTATCTCTTTATGTATTTAAAATAACAGGTTCCGCAGCAAAATTTGCTACAGTTCTTATGGTTACAATTATTCCTCAACTTATACTAGGACCTATGGCAGGGGTTTTTGTAGATTGGTTAGATAGAAAGAAGATAATAGTTTATTTAGATATGGTAAACGGAATTTTAATAGGGATATATGCAATTTTGTTTTATATAAATGGAGAGCTTTCTTTAGGTAGTATATATATATTTGCTATACTGCTATCATTAATTTCTGTATTGTTCCAGCCTGCAATATCTACAGTGATTCCAAGTATTGTAAAAAAGGAAGAATTGGTAGAGGCAAATAGTATTAATTCGCTTATAATGAATGCAGGAAATTTAATTTCTCCTATGATTGCTGGTGCCTTATTCGGAGTTTGTGGGTTATTTACAATACTGGTAATAAACTCTATAAGTTTTATATTTTCAAGTATAAGTGAAATGTTTATAGATATACCTAAAGTTAATAAAAAGCCTGAGGTTATAAACCTTAAGAGCTTTAACAAAGATTTTAAAGAGGGCATCATGTTTATAAAAAACAGTAAAATATTATTTAGTGTAATATGCATAGCTGTTTTAGTGAATTTTGGAGGAGCACCTCTTTCTATAGGGTTAATATATATATCAAAAAGTGTATTGAAGATAAGCGATATGCAATATGGAATGCTTGAAACCTTTGCAGCATCTGCCATGATAGTTTCACCTTTTCTATGCAGTTTTATAGGTAAAAAGTTTGAATTTAATAAGGTGTTATTTGGAGGGCTACTTAGTATTGGATTTTTTATAGCTTTAATGTCAATAATACCCTATGAACCGTATTTAAATCTTTTTAATAGTAGCTTAGTACCATATATAAGCCTTATCATTGCAGAATTTGTTTTAGTAATGGCAATGGGAGTGGTTAATATATCTATAAGTATAATGTTTCAACAAATAGTCCCTTTAGATATGATGGGTAGAGTAGGTACTGTTATGAATACAGGATGCATGGCATCAATGCCATTAGCGCAGCTAATATTTGGATTACTTTATGATAATATACCTACTACTATTTGTGTGTTAATATCAGCTATTATAATTATAATAACTATGATGGTTTTTAAAAAGTCTCTATTAGCTACTTCCTTAAAAGAAAAAGAAGCCATATCATTGGCATAAATAAAACACCCAGTAGATGATTTATAACCTATCTACTGGGTATTTTATTTTACATACTTTACTTTTTGAAAGTATACATTTTTATAAAA
>CAYYWN010000007.1:0-25235 GCA_964474485.1 uncultured Clostridium sp.
AGCAAAAGATATATATGAAGAGTCAGTATTACAAGCAGATGAAATTATAAAGGATCTAGAAAAAAGGATAAAGACATTGGAAGTTGAAGAGCCACAGTACAAAAGTAATTGAAAAAGATAGGGGTATGAGTATGAGTATTGAATTAATGATATTACTAAGGACAATAGTTTTATTCTTTGTAACTTTAATTTTAACAAGAATTTTAGGAAGAGGAAGTATGTCTAATACAACACCCTTTAATTTCATTAGTTATGTGGTTATAGCCATTATAGTCTCCTTAATGTCCTTAAATATAGTTACTAATTTCTTTTTAGGTATGATTACATTATTAATATGGACTTTGTTTTCTATCACACTAGACTATGCTAGCATGAAAAGTAAATGGGTGCATGACATGGTTAATGGTAAAGAAAGAATACTTATAAAAGATGGTAAAGTCATGGAAGAAAGCTTAAGTAAGGTAAGATTTACTGGTGAGGAACTTTTAAAAGAGTTACGTAGTAAAAGTGTATTTGATTTAGCAGATGTGGAGTTTGCAATAATGGAAACAACAGGAGATATAAATGTAGGATTGAAATCTGATAAAAATCCTATTACACCCCATGATTTAGGAATAAAGGTTTCACCTAAGCCTCAGACTCAAACAGTAATATTAGATGGGGAAGTTTTAGATAGAGGTCTTACAAATATAGGGTTAAATCAAGGGTGGCTTAAAACTAAATTAGAAGGTATGGGGGTGACTTTGGAAAATGTCTTCATAGGTCAGGTAGATTCTTCAGGCGATTTATATTTAGATCTTTTTGATGACACTATAGAGTCTCCAGAGTCAAATACTAAAGAATTACTCTATGCTGACTTAGAAAAAAGTGAAGCTGATTTCATGTCTTTTGCTTTAGAAACAGAAAATGAAGAAGCAAAGGCTATGTATATTAAGAATACAGAGAAGTTAAAACAAATTATTAAAAGGTTAAAACCATATTTATTACGTTAGAAGGTGAAAAAATGTCTGATAAGAAAAACAAAAAGCTAACACCTGCGCAGCAAAAATATCAGGAACTTTCAGAAAAAGTGGAACCTAAAAGACCTGTTTTGATTAATTGTATTAGAGCATTTCTTGTAGGGGGGTTTATATGTACTATAGGACAGGGGCTAGAATTTATATTTATCAATTATTTCAACTTTAATGAAAAGACAGTAGGGAGTCCAACTTCAGCAATATTGATTATTATTTCAGTTTTGCTTACTGGGTTTGGGGTCTATGATCAAATTGCCCAATGGGCTGGAGCAGGAACAGCTATACCAATTACTGGCTTTGCTAATTCAATAGCATCAGCTGCTATTGAACATCGAAGTGAAGGGTATGTACTTGGAACAGGTGGAAATATGTTTAAATTAGCTGGTTCTGTTATTGCATTTGGCGTATTTTCAGCCTTTGTAGTTTCAATTATTAAAATTACTATAATGTGGTTAGGTGGAATGTAAGATGATAAAAGGACATCAATCATGGATTTTTGATTCTAAGCCTACAATAATTTCATCTGCTGCTGTAGGCGGACCTTTTGAAGCAAAAGGAGCCTTAGCTGAAGATTTTGATATACTTCATGAGGATATATGGTTAGGACAGGATAGCTTTGAAAAGGCAGAAAAAGTTTTATTAGAACATGCATGTGAAAGAGCAATAAAAAAGGCAAATATGAAAAAAGAAGATATTGAGTTTTTTATAAGTGGAGATTTAATGAATCAAATTATTTCTAGTAGCTTTGCTGCTAGAACTCTTGGGATACCATATCTAGGCATATTTGGAGCTTGTTCTAGTGCTATAGAGGGTTTAGCATTGGCAGCTTTAATTATAGATAGTAAATCAGCTAAACATATATTAACAGCTGCCTCTAGTCATAATGCTGCTGCAGAAAAACAATTTAGATATCCTACAGAATATGGTGGACAAAAGCCACCTACTGCTCAGTGGACTGTTACAGGAGCAGGTGCGGCAGTGGTTTCAGAAAAAGGAAAAGGTCCAAAGGTTACTTCTGCAACTATAGGAAGGGTAGTTGATATGGGTATTTCTGATCCTTTTAATATGGGAACGGCTATGGCGCCTGCAGCAGTAGATACCATAGAAGCTCATTTTAGAGATTTACAGATTGATCCATCTTATTACGATATTATAGCTACTGGTGATTTAGGTAAGGTAGGCCATGAGCTTGCATCAATTTTATTAAAAGATCATGGCTTAGAAATGCCAAAAGAAAAGTTCACAGACTGTGGACTATTAATATATAAGAAAGATCAACCTGTATTTTCTGGAGCAAGTGGATGTGGATGCGCTGCTACTGTAACTTATGGACATTTTCTAAACCAAATGAGAAAGGGAAAACTTAAAAAGATATTAATTGTTGCCACAGGGGCATTAATGTCTCCTATGTCATACCAACAAAAAGAAAGTATACCTTCTGTAGCTCATGCAGTATCTATAGAAATATAAAAAGAGGTTGATATGTTATGATGATAAAATTTGTTTATGCCTTCCTAGTTGGTGGAGTAATATGTGTCATTGGTCAACTTATGATGGATTTATTAAAACTTACTCCAGCTCATACTATGTGCACATTAGTTGTAACAGGAAGTATTTTAGGTGGACTTGGCATATATGATAAGTTAATAAAGTTTGCAGGTGCAGGTGCATCTATACCAATAAGTAGTTTTGGAAATTCTTTAGTAAAGGGTGCATTAATGGAGGCAGAGCGTGATGGGATTATTGGAGTACTTACTGGTATCTTTGAGATAACTGGATCAGGTGTTTCTACTGCAATAATCTTTGGTTTCATTGCAGCCTTAATATTTAAACCTAAAGGATAATTTAATGAAGATTATGTAAAGGAGGTGATAATATGACAGTAGGAACTCAAATGCAACAAGCAGTTGCAGGATTACAAGGAGCAGCAGCTACAATTAAGACATTTGCTTTAGAAACTGAAGATCAACAAGCAAAAAAGGATTTTAATAGAATCTCTCAGCAACTTGATAGTGCAGTTGATGTGTTAAAGGGAAGGCAAAAGTATATAGAACAAGAAGAACCGCAATATAAACAACAATAAGCTTTAATACATTTTAGGCAATATTTTATTTTTTATCATAATACATATGATAAAACTAATCTTTACCAACAATTATGTATTGAATAGTTTCAAATTAAAAGGCTCTAGCAAAAAATGTTGGAGCCTTTTTGTTTTTATTATATCCTTTAAAGTACTACATGACGTTAAATTAAAGCAAGGTAAGCCAAAAAAATTAGCCAGGATATGAAAAATTAATATTGAAAGGAAGGACTAAATTCAAAAGGCTATTTATGCTAGGTATAAAATCTAGATTTTTAGAGATTTATATACTAAGGGGATTTATATATATTGCAAAGAAGGTGCGTATATGATGAAGTCTATAGAATCTTTTGAATTAAACACTATAAATAGAAAGAAGAAATTAAATCATTTTAGTGATGAAGTTAAAAAGGGGTACTACTATAAAATAGAAAGGCAATGTGAACTTAAGGATATACCAATAATTAAAGATTCGTGTAGATCTTTAACTATTGGCTATGGTAAAAATTCTATTTATCTTAATGAAGAAATATTTGAAAAGAGATATGATAATAATATTGATAGGGTTATAAATGAAATTAATAGTGAAAGAATTTGGGATATTCCAATTATATCGGTTACAGGAACTAACGGGAAGACTACTACTGTAAGACTAATTCATACTGTGTTAACGAGCCTTGGATACATTTCTGGATTAGCTTCTACAGGAGGAATATTTATAGGAAATAATAAGGTGATGAATGGAGACACCACAGGTTTTTATAGTGCAAGAAAGGTTTTAAGTAGTAGTGAAGTTGAGGTGGCTGTACTTGAAACTGCAAGAGGGGGAATAATTAAAAGGGGGATTGGTTACAAAAAAGCTAGGGTAGCAGTGTTTACATCTATATCAGATGATCATATAGGTATGGGAGGTGCAAATAGTATAGAAGATATTATTAAGATAAAGACTTCAATATTTGATGAAATTCATCCTGATGGAAAAATAGTTTGCTGCAATAATCCTTTATTAATGGATTCTTTAAAAGATAGAAAAACAGTTTGTTTATTTGGTATAGATTTTGATTTTAATATGAAAAGCCATAAAGAGATGGGTTATGAAGGCATGTTTCTAGAGGATAATCATATTATTTATTTTAAAAATAATACATTTATACCAATAGTAGATATTAGAGACTTGCCTTTTACCCATAAGGGGTTTTCTAGAAGTAATATTAAAAATATAATGGCTACAATAATGGCTGTAATTAAGGTTCATCCGAATTTAAATGATATTATAGAGGTGCTTAAAACAATTAAATGCGATTTAAGTATCAATTCAGGAAGACAAAATATAATAGATATGGGTAAGTTTAATTTAGTATTAGATTATGGACATAACTCAGAATCCTTTACTGAGGTGTTCAATATAGTTAAATCTTTCAACCCTAAAGCTATAACGGCAATAATAGGAGCAGCGGGAGATAGACAAGATAAATATATAAGCGAACTTGGTTATATAGCTACAAAATATAGTGATAATATAATAATAAGGGAACAGGAAGACTTAAGGGATAGGAATATAGGAGAGTCGGCAAGACTTCTTATGAAAGGGGTTATGGATAATAAAGATTTTGACATAACTAAGGTTAAAGTCATATATAAAGAGGAAGAGGCATTAGCTAATGCTATGAAAGATGCTAATGAAGGAGAATTTATAGTATTATTTACTCAATGCCTTCATTCTGTAATACCTGTAGTTAATGAATTTTTAAAAAGCTTAGGAAAAGAAAAGTTATATAGAGAGTAACGATATGTGTTTTTATCTTTTAACTCTTTTAGGTTAAAGTAACGGAAATTACAAGTGATTATTCATATAAGTTATTATTATATAGGTAATGAATAAAGAGAAGGCATAAGTGCCTTCTCTCATTATATTAATCTCTTATTTAAACAAGAGGACTATTAATTTGTGTGGTAAAAAGAAATTCATGGAAATGTCCATCATCAAGTGTAGTTACTCCATTTACAAGGTGAACGTGTTTATTACTGTTAGGAATAGGAATATCAGGTCCAGTTGTTACTCCTATTTCATGATGGTGGTTAAAAAAATCTGTATTAGAGAGTATACTGTGAACGTGTCTCCCATTTCCTATTAGTATAACTTCACTTGTTACACCAGCTAGACGATGATTATGCCTATCATCGCCTTCTTCAGCAAGTTTTGTGCTTTGTTCAAACTCGTGTACGTGACTTTGGGTTTGAGGGTCTGGACATTGAACGCGTGACGTTTTGTTGTTATCCATTTTATAATCCTCCTTTTATTTAGAAAAGAGTTTTATCTCTCTCCTTAGATAGTATATGATGGAATATATAAAAGTTGAGTAATAAATTTAAGGATTAAAAATGAAATAACAAAGGGAAGAAAGTAATTTAATACTTATAGATTCTCTACTTTCTTAAAGGTCATCTTCAATTGCCGCAGATTTTGCATAGGCTGTGGACTTTGCTTCAAAAAAGTCCGTTTTAACTGAGTTAGCATCTGCATATAAGTCTACCCAAGGAAGCGGGTTTTCTTTTATATTATATAGAGGACTCATACCTAAATCTTTTAATCTAAGGTCTCCTAGGTATTTAATATATTCAGATATAACCTTTTTATTTAATCCTTGAATCTTGTCACCTATTACATAGACTCCCCATGCAATTTCATTTTCAACTCCAATTCGCAGCATATCCCTTAATTCTTCTATTACAGTATCTGTAAAGAGTTGAGTCTCTTCTTTTCTTAGCTCATTTATTATATTTCTAAATAACCAAAGATGAGTGTTTTCATCTCTATTTATATATCTTATCGCTTGAACGCTTCCAGGCATCTTAGAGTTTCTTTCAAGATTATAAAAAAACATAAATCCAGAATAGAAATATATGCCTTCTAATATATAATTAGCCATTAAAGTTTTTAGTAAGTTTTGCGGAATTGGATTTTCTAAGAATTCATTATAAAGATCCCCAATAAATTTATTTCTACTTAAGAGTATAGGATCATCTTTCCACTGGTATAATATTTCATTTCTCTTGTCTGGTGGACATATAGTATCTAGTATATAACTATAGGATTGAGAGTGTATAGCCTCTTGAAAGGCTTGTATAGTTAAGCAAAGATTGACTTCGCTAGCTGTTATATAGTTGTTTACATTACCTAGGTTCTCCATTTGAAGACTATCTAAGAATATTAAAAATGAAAGTATTTTATCATAAGCTATTCTTTCATCTTCTGTAAGAATTTTATAGTCCTTAAGGTCTTGGGACATATTTATTTCTTCTGGTATCCAAAAATTGTTCATAGCTTGCCTATACCAATCTGAGGCCCAGGTATATTTCATATTGTTAAAATCATTTAAATTTGTAGTGTTACCATTTATAAGCTTCTTTTTAGAAACTTCAGTATCTCCAAATTCATTAAATAAAGGCTTTCTATTTAATTTTTCCATAATATAATCTCCTTTTAATATCTCCTGTAGCACAGGCTATACGTATTGTATTTACTTATTTTATCTGATGACTACCCGATCTAATACTCCCATCACACTCTGTGAAAGTGACTATCACCAAATTATAGAGTAAAGAGCGGTTACGTCTCCGGATAACGATTTTTAACCTTTAGAGGGAGTAAAACCCCCTCTAAAGAAAAGAACTCTGTTTATACAGAACAACTCTCGCAGCTTTCTACAACTAAGGATTTTGATCTAACATAATATACACTTTTAATTCCTTGTTTAAAGGCGTCTATATAAAGATTTAGTATTTGTCTCATAGTGTATTTTGTTGTTATATAAAGGTTAAAGGACTGGCTTTGATCTATATGTTTTTGCCTTGTAGCATTGGCTTTTATAGACCAATGTTGATCTATTTCATAGGCTGATTTATAAAGGTGAAAGTTTTTTTCGTTTATATCTGGTGCTACCTTTGGTGTTATTATTCCCTTTTTTTCTTCAAAGTAAAATCTATTCATTATAGGATCTATACCTTCTGTTGTACCTGCAATAGCTGCTGTAGATCCATTAGGTGCTACAGCTAAAAGATAGGCATTTCTTATAGAATTTTTACTTACTAAAGATCTAAGGTCATTCCAACGATCTGAGTTATAGTTTCTTAAATCAAAATACTCTCCAGATTGAAAGTCAGAGCCTACAAAATATTTATAGCCACCTTTTTCTTTTGCTATGTTCATACTTGCCTTTATGGCAAAGTAATTTATGTTTTCATAAAGCGTATTAACAAAATCTATATGCTCATCACTTTCAAAATCTATATTATTGTTAACAAGCATATGATGATATCCGCTGGTGCCAAGACCAATAGACCTATAAGATGCGTTAGTAACTTTAGCGTAGGGTACAGAGTAGTAGTTTAAATCTATTACGTTGTCCATGGCCCTAATTTGGGTCTCTACTATGTGTTCTAGCTCTTTAGTGTCTGTTACATCAATACGTCCAAGTACTATGGAGGATAGGTTACATACGACGAAATCACCAGGCTTATTTCTTTCTATTATTATTGTATCTCCATTTTCATCTTGTATTTCTTCTTGGATAAATTCTAATGCACTCATATTTTGCATTATTTCAGTACAAAGGTTTGAAGAATAGATCATACCCTTATGTTTATTTGGATTTAGCTTATTTGCAGTATCCCTATTAAAGGTAAAAGGTGTGCCGGTTTCTGAGGCACTTTTTATTATAAGCTTTACTAGGTCTTTAACTATCATTTCCCTTTTTTCTATATTAGGATCTTCTATACATTCATAATATTTTTTTTCCCACTCTTCTCCATAAAAATCACACAGCTCATATCCTTTTGCCTTTTTTATTTCATGAGGGCACATCATGTACCAAATAGCGTTTATATCATTTTCAGCTAGCTTCCAAAATAAATCTGGATAGGCTATACCAGGGAAAACATCATGAGCCTTTTTTCTATCATCTCCGTTATTAGTTTTAAGTTGCAAGAACTCTGGAAGATCCCTATGCCATGCATCTAACCATATGGATACACTGCCAGTTCTCATACCTAATTGATCTACGGCAATGGCGGTATCGTTAAAAAGTTTAATCCAAGGAATAACACCACCAGAAGCTCCCTTATAGTTTCTTATGTCTGAACCTAGTGCTCTGACCTTTCCCATGTATATGCCCATGCCACCGCCGAATTTTGATACTTTAGCAAAGTTATCAAGGCTTTTATAGATTCCTTGAAGACTATCGGAAACAGTATCTATAAAGCATGAACTAAGCTGGTGATAAGGCTTTCTAGCATTGGACATAGTAGGTGTTGCCATAGTAGCTTTTAAGGTACTAAGAACATCATAAAATCTTTTAGCCCAGTATAATTTATTTTTTTCCTTCATAGCTAGGTGCATAGAGATTCCCATGAACATTTCTTGAGGAAGCTCTAAAACCTTTTTGTCTCCATTTTGTATAAGATACCTTTTGTATAATAAATTTATACCACTATAAGTAAATAGATAGTCGCGACCAGGTACTATATATTTTTCTAATTCATTAATTTCTTCTTTATTATAGTTTTCTAATATGTATTTTCCGTATAACCCCATATCTGTAACGCTATTTATTAAGTCATATAAATTATTGTATCCCATATCTTTTTTTTGAATACCTCTATTACTCGCAACTTTCATATATAAACTATGCATATAAAGCTTTGTAGCTGCAAATTCCCATTTAGGTTCTAAAGCATTTGTAAGTTCTAAAGCACATTGGATTATAGATTTTAATAATTCTTTGTCACTAATTCCTTCCCTTATTACATTATCTAAGGATTTTAAAAGTCTTTCTGGATTATAAATTTTATTCTCTTTATAAATATCTTCACAAGCAAATTCACATATTTCATTTAATCTATCTATTTCAAAATTTATTTTATATTTCATGTGTAAGGCCCCTCTCTGAGCATATACTACATCTAGTGAATTGATAATAACAAAACACAAGATATAGATGCAATTGCTATTATAGATTAATAACTATACTTTTGTAAACTTGCAAAAAGCATGAAAAAGCTAAATATGGTAGGTTAGCTTTAAATCTTTATATCAGGCTCTATATATAATGATAATTATAAAGTAATAATTATTACGGGGCGTTTTTGAATTATAGCTTTTATCTCATGTATTAAGTAATTTTTTTATATTTGTACATTGCTATAGAGATCTAGGATAAATTATTAATAGAGGTTACACGTTATATAAGAATGTATAGAATATATTATGAAGATACATTATAATATATATTATGAATAATATTACAAATTGGGGTGGGATACTTATGGGGGATATAATTATAAAGGTGGAAAATTTTAGTAAATATTATGGAAAATTTAAAGCAGTAGATGGAATTAGCTTCCAAGTTAAGAGTGGTGAAATATTTGGAATACTGGGTCCAAATGGTGCAGGTAAAACTACTACGCTAGAATGTCTTGAAGGGCTAAGAATGATTGATTCTGGAACTATGGAAGTTTTAGGATTAAATCCATGGAGAGAGCCTAGGGAAATAAGAAACCTTATAGGCGTTCAACTTCAATCCTCATCACTTCCAGATACTATAACAGTTAAGGAATCTATGGAGCTCTTTTCATCATATCATAATGTTAAAGCAAGATATGATTTATTAAGTAGGTTGGGACTTGGAGACAAGTTGAAAGCACAGTATCGTGTTCTTTCAGGGGGGGAACAAAGACGACTTGCTATAGCCTTAGCAGTAGCCCATAATCCTAAAGTTTTAATATTAGATGAACCAACAGCAGCCTTAGATGTTAAGGCAAGAGTTGAGCTTCATAAGATTATAAAGGAGCTAAAGGATTCTGGAACAACTATAATACTTGCAACTCATGATATGGCAGAAGCTGAAAAGATGGCTGATAGAATAGCAATTTTATTAAAGGGGAAGATCATGGTTATAGGTACTCCAAAGGAAATAACAGCTAAGGGGCCAGCTTTAAGTAAGATATCTGTTAGGACTTCAGGCAATAGTCTAGAGGGAAGCCTTAGCAAAGTAATAGATGAATACTATATTTTTTATACGGATAAGCCTGGATGTAAGGTAATGGAAATCATAAACTTAATTGAATCAAAAGGGGATATGTTAATAGACCTTAGAGTAGAAAGACCTTCATTAGAGGAACGGTTTTTAGAAATAACTTCACTTGGAGGTGAAATATGAAGACTTTTGCAATACACCTTTTATTTGATTTAAAGTCAGGTCTCAGGGATAAGACTTTATTACTTATGAACTATATATTTCCACTTGGATTTTATTTAATCATTGGGGGAATAATGCCTAAATTAAATCCTCAATATAAAGATATACTAATCTCATCTATGGTGATGTTCACTATACTGGTAAGTACTATTTTAGGCATGCCAAATACTTTAGTTACATTTAGAAATAATGGTATACTAAGAAGTTATAAAATTAATGGCATATCTAAGTTTTCAGTATTAGCAACACAAGTGATCTCAACTATTTTTCATGCGGCTATAGTTACTATAATTATACTAATAAGTGCTCCTGTCTTATTCAATGTAAGGCATCTGGAAAATATTGGGGCTTTAATATTAATATTTATTGTAATGTCCATTGCCTGCTCTGGATTAGCTATTCTTATAGGAACAATAGCTGATAATACATCGGTTACTGTAATTTATGCACAAGTATTATTTTTGCCTTCTATGCTTATTGGTGGGCTTATGTTTCCATCAGATGCTTTACCAAAATCTATTAAAGTGTTTGCTAAATTGATTCCAACTACTTATGCTATGGATGCATTTAAGGTTCTAGCAGTTCATGAAAGGGGTCTTTTTAACCCAATATATTCTATTGGTATACTAGTATGGACAGGAATACTGAGCTATTTATTATCCTTCTATCTTTTTAGGTTAGATAACAATAATACATCTAAATCTAAAAGTAGATTTGTAGCATTAATAGCTTTAATTCCATTGGTTTTAGGAAGCTTATTTATATAGCCAATAGAAAGTATATTATTAAGAAAGATTTTAAGGAAGTCTTAAAATGCATGATTATAACTACCACACATTAAGAGGTGTGGTAGTTATAATCATGATATTAAAGATTTCTTTAAAATATCTTAAAAGCACCAATTTAAGATATTTAGATATTTTTTTAATTATAGGATGGATATAAGGGGTTTATGTTAATAAATTTACAAATACAGTTATAACGATAGAGTTAGAAAAATCTATTAGAAAAGCACCCACTATAGGAAGTATGAAAAAGGCTTTGGGGGACAGACCATATTTTTCTGTAATAGCTTCCATATTAGCTATACCATTTGGTGTAGAACCCATTCCAAAACCACAGTGGCCAGCAGCAATAACTGCCGCATCATAATCTTTTCCCATAAACCTAAAGGTGATAAAATATGAAAAAACAATCATAAGTATGGATTGGGCAATTAGTATTATAAGTAAAGAGCCAACCATACCTTTTAATTGCCATATTTCAAGATTTATTAAAACCATGGATAAAAATATATTTAAAGATATATTACCTATGATTTCTGAACATTCCTCGTTAACATGCAATTTTCCAGTACCTTTGCCAACATTTAAAATTATAGCTGCAATTATCATGGCATTAATGTAAGATGGCAAAGTTATATTAATCTTTTTTAACAAACCTTCTAATACAGAGCCTAAGGCCATAGAAATTACAATTATGGCAGTCGTTTTAAATAATTCATTATAATCAATAGGATTATTTTCACCTTCATGGTGACCTATAAAATTATCATCTGTAGGGGTTAAATTATTTTTATTTATAAGGCGTCTTGCTATAGGTCCACCAATTAAGCTACCTACAATTATCCCAAAGGTGGCAGAAGCCATAGCTATAGTTGTGGCTCCAGTAAAACCAGCGTTTTTTTCAAATAAGGCTCCAAAGGTAGCTCCAGTACCATGTCCACCTGTCATAGTAACAGATCCTGCGATAAGTCCTAAAAGAGGATTTTCATTAAGAGTTTTAGCTATAGTAATACCGACTATATCTTGTAATACAACTAATGTAAGTGCTAAAAGAAAAAATATTATTACCTTTAGACCACCCTTTTTTATAAGTTTTAAGCTAGCACCAAGGCCTATGGTGGTAAAGAACATAGTCATAAATATATTTTGAAGAGTTATATCTAAGGTTAATACAATAAGGTTATTTTGTCTTAAAACAAAATTAAGTAACGCAAAAATGATTCCACCAATTAAAGGCACAGGTATACAAAATTTTTCTAATAATGAAATCTTATTTTTTAGCCATAGTCCTAAATAATAGATACTAATAGCTAGCGCAACAGTTTGTATCATATCTAATTTTATGTTCATAACGATCCACCTTTCTATTTTCATATATGCAAGATTATATATTAAAACTTGCAAAAGATAAATAAGAATATATTACAAAGTAATTATTTATATCAACCAGTCTATAGTTTTTGCAATATCTTATATATAATGTATAAATTTAAAGTTAATCTAAGGTAAACTTTCCAACATATATTTTAAAATTGAACTATAATTAAAGTATTAATAATGGTGTAAGGGGAGGAAAAGAGCGGTGAATATATACATAGCTAGGCATGGTGAAACAAAATGGAATGTAGAGGGGAGGATGCAAGGATTCAAAAATTCTGACTTAACACAAAGGGGAATAAGCGATGCTAGAAGTCTTGGAGAGAGTTTAAAAAATATAGATTTTGATTATATTTATAGTAGTCCTTTAGGAAGAGCATTAGATACAGCAAAATGTATTCGAAAGGATGATGATATAAAAATAATTTTAGATGACTCATTAAAGGAATTGAATTTAGGTTTGTGGGAAGGCATGACATATGAAGAGATAAAAGAAAAATATCCTACACAATATAATAATTTTAGAGAACATCCTGAATTATTTGAATCTCAGGGAGGAGAAAACTTTTCAGAATTAATTAAAAGGGTAGAGGAAGGCTTAAGCAATATTATTAAAGATGAAGATCACAAAAATATTTTAATAGTTACACATACTTGTGTTATAAAAGCTATTGCTATAATTGTTAAGGGTGAGTATGTAAAGAATTTTTGGAATCCACCATTTATTAACAATGCAAGCCTTACAATTCTAGAGGTAATAGATAAAGAAATAAAAGTATTATTAGAAGCCGATGTTTCTCATTTAAAAGGGTAGCATAAAGTTTGTTAATAAATCTATATAAGAGAATATGTATAAAACTGGAGTAAAGGATACTATTTAGGAAGAAAGAGCATAAGCAAGCTTATTGTATTTAACACAATATGATTAATGATAGTGCTAACCGAATATGCTTGACTATTATAATAATATATAATATTCTGATAATATAATAATTATTAATTAGAAGTTATTATACGGGTGATTAGTAATTATTAGAATAAACTTTTACTAAGGAGGTATTAATTATGAGTATTCTTTCATGGATTATACTAGGAGCATTATCAGGCTGGATAGCAAGTATGATTACAGGTAATGATGGGGAAATGGGAGCATTAGCTAACATCCTTATCGGTATAGTCGGAGCCTCTATAGGTGGTTTCGTATTCGGAATGATGGGAGGAGAAGGTGTCACAGGGTTTAACATATGGAGTTTATTAGTAGCAATAGTTGGAGCAGTAATTCTATTATTTATAATTAATGCTTTAAGAAGGAAAAAGTAAGTATTAAATTTACTGTAAGTTCATAAGATTAGCTAGATTTGAGGGAGGTTTTATACTATGTTAAAATCAATGATAGATAAAACAATAAAAAAACAAAAAAGAAAAAAGGCAATGAAAACTACTACAAATGTATTAGCGGGT
This sequence comes from uncultured Clostridium sp., assembly GCA_964474485.1. Classification (GTDB taxonomy): domain Bacteria; phylum Bacillota; class Clostridia; order Clostridiales; family Clostridiaceae; genus Clostridium_L. The sequence goes on from CAYYWN010000007.1 coordinate 13,979, forward strand.
ACCGTAGCTGGAATAGCAGCAGGGGTGATATTTGCTCCAAAGTCTGGTAAAGACACTAGGGAGGATATAAAAAAGGTAAGTAAAAATTTAAATGATGGAGTTAAAGATAGAGCTGAAGAATTAAGGAAAGATATAAAAACTAAAACTAGTGATTTTAAAACTAAAACAGAAGAAGTAAAAGATATAGTAAAAGATAAAGCGCAACAAACTAAAGATATTGCCAAAGATACAGTTGAAGAACTTAAAGATGTTACAAAAGAAGCTTCAGAGGAAGCAAAAAAGGCAGTCGAAGATACTAAAGATGATGTTAAAAAGAATTATAATGAAGCAAAGGCAAAAATAAAAAATCATGTACAAGAAAAGAAATAATACATTAAACTTATGATTTTATAAATACTTAAAAAGATTCTGGGTAATTCCAGAATCTTTTTTTGCATTGGGAATAAATAGGATATCTAAAATTTTCCTTAAATTTTCTGAAAACACTTGAAAAGCAACCTACATATAATAGTATAATGGGTTATTGAGCTAAATTATCAGTAATTTTTAGCTAAGATATGTGAAAAGATATAATGTATAACGTAAAATATTAGTATTTTAATTTAGTATTTTTTTATATCAATAATAGTAACTTAACTGTAATTATAAATAAAAATAGTAACTATTCTTACAAAGCGGTAAGTTTGGGCCACCACTTTGTAATATAGATAAATGGTTAGAAAAGATGATTAGGCATATAATTAAAGTATAAGGTTTCAAATGAAATTAGAATTAAAAATTTAAAATAAAAACTTTTGTACAAGGTACATAGAGATTAAATACAGGTAGAATAGAGATTTTAAGGGGTTTTAGGTAGGAGGAATCTAATGATTAATAATAGTAGTTTATATATGAAAAAAATAGGAAAAAAGAAGGCTGAAAAAGCTGTTAAAAGTAATGATGTGTATTTAGGGCTAACTGATGATGAGGTAAAGAATAGGATTAAAGAGGGTAAGGTTAATAAAAATACAAATACATCGTCAAAAAGTCTATGGAATATAATAAGAGGGAATTTATTTACATTATTTAATGGAATAAATTTAATTCTTTTAATGATTGTCATTGCCGCAGGATCACCTAAAAATGGGCTTTTTGCAGGTGTAATATTAACTAATTCTCTTGTAGGTATAATTCAAGAACTTAATGCAAAAAAGGTAGTTGAAAGGCTTTCCATGCTTAATGCTATTAGCGTAAGTGTGATAAGAAACGGTGTTAAAGATAATATAGCTGTAGAGGAAGTGGTTTTAGATGATGTAATATTCCTTAATGAGGGTGAGCAAATAGTTGTAGACTCAGAAGTTTTAACTGAGGAATGCATGGAAGTTGATGAATCACTTCTTACTGGGGAGTCAGAATCTATTAAAAAGTGTAAGGGGGATATTGTACTTGCAGGAAGTTTAGTCCTTGGAGGAACTGCCCTTGTTAGAGCTACCCATGTAGGAGCAAATACTTATGCAGCAAAACTTGCAAAGGAAGCAAAGAAGTTTAAACTTGCTAAATCAGAATTACAATTAATAATGGATAGGATATTAAAAATTACAATAAAGTTTATAATACCCATAGGTACTTTGCTTATATTAACTCAACTTATAAATACAGATAGGGATTGGAAACAAGCTGTTATAAGTGCTGTATCAGGGGTTGTAGGAATGATTCCAGAGGGACTTGTACTTCTTATAACTACAGCATTCATAGTATCTATAGTAAGGTTATCTAAGTGGAAGACATTAGTGCAGGAATTACCCGCTACAGAAATATTAGCAAGAGTGGATACCTTATGTTTAGATAAGACTGGCACTATAACGGAAGGAAAATTAAAGCTAGAGGAAATAGTACCTCTAAATAATAATAATGTAAAGGATGTAGAAGAGGTTTTAAGCGTTATATCTACATCTTTCGGTAGCTCTAATGCAACTTTAGGAGCAATAAAAGAGAGATATAGTACAAATAAAGAAGTTAAAATAAATAAATGCATTCCTTTCAATTCAGCTAAAAAATGGAGTGGAGTTGAATTTGCTACAGGTGAAAAGTGGTTAATAGGAGCTCCTGAGATTGTCCTTGGAGAAAAGTATCAGGTATTTAGAGAAACTGTAGAAGTTGAGGCTAAAAATGGTAGGCGAGTTTTAATATTAGCTAAAATAAATAGTGGGGATTTAAGCGATGAATTATCTAAGGATCTGGAGGCTGTATCTCTTATATTATTTGAGGATATAATAAGGGAAGATGCAAAGGAGACTTTAAACTATTTTGAAAAACAAAAGGTAGATATAAAGATAATTTCAGGAGATAATCCTGTTACAGTATCCTCTGTTGCTAAAAAAGCGGGGTTAAAAGATGCAGAAAATTATATAGATTCAAGAAATCTTCCTGAAGATGAAGAGGAATTAGCAAAAGTAGTAAATAAAACTACTGTATTTGGTAGAACCACTCCTCATCAAAAGAAAGCTATAATAAAAGCTCTTCAAAGAGATAAAAAGACTGTAGCTATGACTGGAGATGGAGTAAATGATGTATTAGCATTAAAGCAAGCAGATTGTGGTATTGCCATGGCATCTGGCAGTGATGCATCTAAGGCTGTAGCTCAATTGGTTCTTTTAGATTCTAATTTTAACGCACTTCCACATGTAGTTGCAGAAGGAAGACGTATAATTAACAATATAGAGAAGGCTTCAAATCTTTTTTTAAGTAAGATGATATATTCAATTATTATGTCAATAGTATTTTGCGTACTACTTATTCCTTATCCTATAATGCCAATCCAACTTACTCTAATTGGAAGTATAGCCATAGGAATACCTTCATTTTTCTTAGCATTAGAGCCTAACTGTGATGTTGTAAAACAAGGCTTCTTTAAAAGAGTACTAAAAGAAGCTATACCTAATGGAGTATCTGTTGCTATAACAACAATAGCTGTGTTCCTTATTTCATATTATAATAAGTTGCCAATGGAACAGTGTAGAACACTTGCAGTTATAGTAATGGGAGGAGTTAGCCTCATTGTCTTATTTAAAGCTTCTAAGCCCTTTACAAAGGTCAAGTTAGGCTTAAACTTAGTTACGATATTAGTTTTTATATTAAGTTTAATAGTTCCTATCTCAAGAAGATTTTTCATGATTTATAGTGTAAACTTCTATTATTTCATTCTAGCATTAATATTCATAATCATCTCTCCATTAATTATGAAATTCACAAAATTTCTAATCAAAAAACCTTTACAAAGGTATCTTGGATAATAATTACATTAAATTTAAGAGGAATACATGATAGAATTGTACTATAAGAATTAAAAAAACATTAGAACCTTACAAAAAAAGGGTGCACCTCTGAGGTAAACCCAGAAAAAGGATGCACCTCAGAGGTGTACCCATAATCTAGGGTGGGAAGGAAGTAGATATATGATAAGACTTATAGTAACAGATATGGATGGAACATTATTAGATGATAAAGGGGATATGCCTAAAGATTTTAATGAAGTTTTCAAAAGTATTATAGATAAAGATATAAAGTTTGGGGTTGCCAGTGGAAGGCAGTATTATACATTAAAACATGCCTTTAAAGATATTAATCATGATTTAGTATATATAGCTGAAAATGGAGCTCTTGTAATGTATAAGGGTGAAGAGCTTTATGCAAATATAATAGATAAAGATTATATTAAAGAAATCTTGAGTGATATGGAAGGTATCGAAGATGTTTTTCCGGTGCTTTGTGGAAAAAAATCAGGATATATAAGTACAGATAGACCAGATATATTAAAGCATGCTAAAAAGTATTACAGAGAACTTACTGTTGTAAAAGATTTTAATAAGGTGGAAGATGAAATATTAAAGATTGCTACTTTAGATTTAAGTGGAGCCGCAGAAAATATTAATAAGATAATTTTGCCTAAGTGGAAGGATAGACTTAAGGTTACGGTATCTAGTTTTGAGTGGTTAGATTTATATAATCTAGATGCAAACAAAGGTAAGGCTATAAGGCTTATTCAAAAAAGGCTTAATATAGATGAAAAAGAAACCGCCGTATTTGGTGATTATTTTAATGATATAGAAATGCTTGGAGCTGGTTATTATAGCTATGCCATGGAAAATGCACCAGAGGAAGTAAAAAGGCATGCTAGATTCATAGCTAAAAGTAACAAGGAAAATGGAGTGCTAGAAAAGATAAAAGAAATAATATAAAACTAAAGGATGTCTTAAATGACATCCTTTAGTTTTATGAAAAAATAATAGTTTAAGGTTTTAAATAAACTAGTATATTGATATGTTGTTTATTTATAAGTTAGGATCTATTTTATTTTTACCTTCCTTATAATAATTTAAACTTTGAGTTGCTGGTCCATTTAAAATTTCACCATAATAGGTAAACCTTGAACCGTGGCAGGGACAATCCCATGACTTTTCTGCATCATTCCACTTTAATTCACAGCCCACATGGGTACAGGTAATATCAACTATATGTAGTATACCGTTATCATCTTTATAGGCTCCATATTTACCACCATCTAATTCAACTATTTTACCCTCTCCAGATTGAATATTAATTTGATTTTCACCAGACTTAATTTTGCCTATTATAAGTTCTTTTGCTACATCGAAGTTTTCAGTAAATAGTTGTTTATAGGCAGTTGCTGTGAAGGGCCTTGAAGGGTTGAATACTTCTTCAAAAGGACTTTTTTCACCTAAAACTTTATCAGTAAGCAATCTAGCAGCGGCAGTTCCATTAGTCATGCCCCATTTCCCAAAGCCCGTAGCAACATAAATGTTTTCTGATCCAGAAGTTAAATTTCCTACATAAGGAATATTATCTAAGGTTATATAATCTTGGGTGGACCATCTATATAGAACATTCTTAACATTAAAGGTTGACTCTGCAAAGTCTTTTAGATTATGATAATGCTCATTAAAATTGTCACCATGAGCAGTTTTGTGACCTTCACCACCTATAAGTATCAATTGATTCTCTCCATCATATTGAGATCTTAAAGAACGTCCAGGTTTTTCTGCACTAATAAACATTCCTTCTGGAAACTTTTCTTTTATAGTTGTGGCAATAACATAGGATCTTTCAGGTCTAAGCCTTGTTAAATATAGACCCATACCATCATAACATGGATACTGGGATGCAATAATAACCTTTGAGGCTATTACTTTTTTGCCACCTTTAGTAATAAGCGTAACTAAATTGCCTTTTTCTATGTCAGTTACTGTTGTGTTTTCAAATATATGACTTCCATCTCCAGGTATCATTTTAGCTATTGGTAGCAAATATTTTCTTGGATGAAATTGAGCTTGATTTTCAAAAACTATAGCCGACTTAATATCTAGATTAAATGGTAATTTATCTATACACCTTGCCTTTATTCCTAAATCCAAAGCTACTTTAGTTTCTTCTTCGATTTTTTTTATATATTCATCTTTTCTTGTGTATACATAGGCTGGAAGCCTTTTAAAGTCACAATCTATATTAAGTTCATTAGCTATATTTTCAATAAATCCTATGGAAGATTCATTAGCATGGGCGTACTGTTTTGCAAAATCCATTCCCATGGAATTTATTATATTATCATAAATCAAATTATGCTGGGAAGTTATTTTAGCAGTGGTAAAACCAGTGGCACCTTGAACAATTCTACTAGCTTCAATAATAGCCACCTTTGCGCCTTTTTTCTTCAAAAGATGTGCTGCAGTTATACCAACAATTCCTCCGCCTATAATTGCTACATCTACTTTTATGTCCTCATTTAATGAAGGATAGTTTGTTTCTTTTGTTGATTGTATCCAGTAAGACTTTAAATATTTTTCAATATTTGGGGATGAATTATTTAGTTCATTCATAAAGGTTCTCCTTTTATATTTAGTGGTAGTTAGTATTTGATATTTGTATAAAATTATTCAGTTTGTAAGGAGAAACAGGTGGAATGTTTATTGATAACTAACAAGGTAAGGTGTGAATGATTATTGGTTAAGGGATAAAAAAATAAGGCCCTATAGGGCCTATTTCATTATGTTTTGTGGATTTCCTTTAAGATATTTTGTTATATTTTCAAAGGTTATATGTGCTCTTCTTGTAATGGCTTCCTCTGTTGCGAAAGCTATATGAGGAGTAACTATAGCCTTTGAACAGCCTAATAATGGATGATTTTGTGGTAGGGGTGGTTCTACTGTAAATACATCAATTCCAGCACCGGCAATTATATCATTTTCAAGGGCTTCTGCTAGGACTTCTTCATCTACAATAGGTCCTCTAGCTGTATTTACAAGTATGGAGGAAGGCTTCATAATAGAAATTTCATCTCTTCCTATTAGCCCCTTAGTTTCTTCGTTTAAAGGAACATGAATAGATACAATATCACTATCTGAAAGTAAGGTTTCAAGAGATACATATTTAATTCCTGAATCTATTAAAGATTTCTTTTCACTACGGCTATAAGCTAAGATATTACAGCCAAAAGCCTTAGCTATTTCAGCTACCCGAGTGCCAATAGAACCAGTGCCTATAATACCTAAGGTTTTCCCATAAAGCTCATTTTGGCTAAATCCATCTTTGTTTTTACCTTCCCTTGTAGTTTGATTTAAAGGAACTATATTTCTAAGCACAGAAAGTATAAGTCCAAAGGTAAGTTCAGCTACAGAGTATGTACTATAGCCAGCGGCATTACATACCATTATATTGTTTTTCCTGCAAGTTTCCATGTCTATATGATCCACGCCAGTAAAGGCTACGGAAATCATTTTTATATTAGGATTTGAAGCTATAGCCTTTGCATTTAGGGGCATATTAGCAACAATTAATACATCAGCTCCTTCAATTCGCTCAAAAAGTTCCTCTTCATTTTCTGGTCTACTTCCATAAGATGTTATTTCGTGTCCAAGTTCTATTAAAGAATCTCCAATTTCTAAAAGTTCCTCGCCTGTAAGGCCTAAAGGTTCTAACACTACTATTCTCATTTAAAAATCCCCCTTATATAATTTCTTTAAATTAAGAGTATACTAAGTTATAACTATGAATATTATAACTCTAAAATGTAATAATTAAAAATCTATTATTAACATTTCGTAAAATTAAAAGATAACTATTACATTTCATACAATCTTACTGTATGCTTATGATTGATACAATCAAGAAGAGATTATGTAATAAGTGTATAATCTACATTGGAAATAGGAGGGTTATTATGAGAATAAAAGAATATAATTTATTAGAGAGAATAGGAATTAGTATTTTAATACCTTTAACATATGTTTTCTTTAAACTTTTAGGGGATAAAGAATCATTTGAAAATTTATTTATGAATATTTATGGCATAAGACAGCCTATTAAGAATAAAAAGTAATATAGTAAATAAGAACATTGTTTTTACATTAAGTTTAAACTCACTATAACATATATAAAGAATATAAATAAAAAATATAATAGGCTAAAGTTTAAAATTCTCTAGTAGATCCACTAGAGAATTTTAAATTTTAATATAGTTAAATCTTTAGAACTAATCATAAAAAAGAGTTATCTCAAATCCTTTTTAAAAACTTTTAATACAATATGAGTAATTATCTAAAACTTTTAGTGGTGAGTGACACATCTAAGTTTAGCTCAAAAGTTAAATCTTTTAAAAATATATCTATATCTCCTTTAAAAGTAAAGAAAATAGGATTATCTTTATTATCAAAAATTAAAAGATAAGGAGATTCATCTTTTGGCAATATAATAACAACCTCATCGACAAAAGAATTTATCCATTGATTTTTTATTTCTAAAGGGGATTCTAAAGGCACCTTAATCATATAACCACTATTTGGAACAGGATTTAATTTAGCATAAATTCCAGTTACATTTTTTAGATAGTTTCTAACTTGGTTTTCAATATTTGAGTTTGAGGAAGTATTTTTTACAATAGAGGCCTTGTCTATACTAAAGATTTCAATATTTATAGTTTCAATAGCGAAAGTTTTTATAGGAAAGGAAAGTATAATAATTAAAATAATAACCATCTTTTTTAACATTTAAATCACCTACCTTAGATATAGTGTTTCCTGAAACTATTTAATATATCTTAAAATATAGGTTTGAATTTACTTTATTTTATGGAATTATAGGATATATATAATTTAGAGTTTATTTTATTTTTAATATAGAGATATATTATTTATAAAATTATAGAAGGGTGAAATTAGTATTTTGTGTTTTTATGAAATTAGTAATATAATGTAATTAAACTACAATGAAGAAGGTGGCTAAATGGAAATTCAAGTTTTTTTAAAGGATGAAAAGGTACCAGTTATTTACAAAGGTGATAGGATAGATGTTTTAGATTTTGAGATGAATGGAATTAAATATAAGCAGATAAGATTTTTTAAAAAAGGATTTAGTAAAAGTGAATTAATTGAAGAAGCTATAATAAGTAAAATAGTTAGAATATAGCTTCTAGAAACCAGTAATTTAAATAAAAGTATACCATATAGCAAGACTTGCAAATAAAGTCTACGCTGTATGGTATATTTTTTTGTGATTTAGTAGAAAAGTTTAAGTTTATATAATTTTTATGCATACGAAATCCAGCTGGAGAGAGCATTTTTCATAAGCAAATTACACTTGAATGTAAGAACCACTTAATGAATAAGGATATGAACAAATGGTGAATAATGATAATTGTTATCAATTGCTATTCACATAAAGAGAGTTAGGTGATATTATAATATTAAGTTAGGTTAGCCTAAAATATTAAATGCATAAAGGTGGAATAAATTATGACTAACAATAAAGAAGATTATTTAAAGGCTGTTTATAACCTTGGAGGTTATAGAAAGCAAGTTAACAATAAAGAAATAGCTAAAGTTTTAGGGGTTTCAGCACCTTCTGTAAGTGAGATGCTAAAAAAGCTTTTAGATGAAGGGTATCTTGAGTATACTCCTTACAAAGGCATAAAGCTTACTGAATATGGGGTGGAAGAAGCTATAAATGTTATAAGAAGACATAGGTTATGGGAGGTTTTTCTTGTAGAACATCTTGGATATAGCTGGCATGAAGTAGATGAAGAGGCAGAAAAGCTTGAACATGTAACTAATTCAAAGCTAGAAGAAAGATTAGATAGGTATCTTCATTATCCAAAGGCCTGTCCTCATGGTAGTCCTATATTTCAAAATGAAATAGGGCTATCAAAATATAGAACACTAGATATTTTAGATGTAGGTGAAGAAACTATAATAAGACGTGTGTTTGACGAAAAGGAGCTCTTACAATATGTATTTAATCTAGGATTAAATATTGGAGATAAAATTAGTGTGGTAGATTTAGCACCCTATAATGGACCTATTACTTTAAGAGTAAATGAAAAAGATATAATTATAGGAAAAGAAGCTGCAAATAATATTTTTGTGGAGTAGAAAGATAGATAGTGACAGGCTAAGTTTATAAGTTCAAAATATTAAGTTGCAAATATAAAGGAGGAATAATCATGAAAAAAATGGTAAGTTCTATATTAGTTTTATCGATTATAGCAATCTTTGTTTCAGGTTGTACATCATCAAAAGATGCTAGCAATACTGGTGATAAAAAGGGTAAATATAAGGTTATTACAACAACTACAATGCTTAGCGATATGGCCCAAACTATAGGTGGGGAGTATGTAGAGGTTAAGGGACTTATGGGGCCTGGAGTGGATCCTCATTTATATAAAGCTAGTGCTGGGGATGTGGGCCTTATGCAAAATGCCGATATGGTAGTATACAATGGACTTCATTTAGAAGGCAAAATGGGAGAGGTATTCGAAAAATTAAGTGGTAGTAGAAAGCTTATTGTGTCAGTAGCTGATGGAGTAAAGGAAGAAAACTTATTAAAATCACAAGATGTTTCTGTTTCACATGATCCTCACATTTGGTTTGACGTTAACATATGGAAAGATGTATCTATAGAACTTACAAAGGGACTTAAAAAGTTAGATAAAGAACATGAAAAAGAATTTGATGCTAATTTAAAGGATTATTTAGCGGAATTAGATGAACTTGATGAATATATTAGGAAAAGAACTTTAGAACTTCCAGAGGAAAATAGGGTTCTTATAACAGCACATGACGCATTTAATTACTTTGGTAAGTCTTATGGATTTGATGTAAGAGGGCTTCAAGGAATAAGTACAGCCTCAGAAGCTGGTACTTCAGATGTAAGGGAACTTGCAAACTTTATAGTAGAACGCAAAATTAAAGCTGTGTTTATAGAATCCTCAGTACCTAAGAAAAACATAGAGGCTCTTCAAGAAGCAGTTAAAGCTAAAGGGTTTGACGTGAAAATAGGTGGAGAACTTTATTCAGACTCTATAGGAGATATAGGAAGTAAAGCGGAAACTTATATAGGAACCTTTAAGAGCAATATTGATACCATTGTAGATGCCTTAAAATAAAAGATAGGGGGATTTAAAGATGTCAGAAAGTAAAATAGATAGATCAAATGATAAATTAGGAATACAAAATAGTAGGTCAAAAATGTTAAATAATAAAGTAAATACAAAGAATTATATAATATATGACAGTAGCATACCAAGTTACACCAGTTTTATGGGATGTGGATCTTAAAATACCTAAGGGGATTTTAATGGCAGTAGTAGGACCTAATGGAGCAGGTAAGTCTACGTTAATTAAGGCTATGTTAAATTTAATAAAACCAATATCAGGTAGGGTTAGTTTTAATGGTGAGCCTTATAAAAGTCAAAGAAAAAATATAGGCTATGTGCCTCAAAGTGGCAGCGTAGATTGGGACTTCCCAACAGATGTATTAGATGTAGTACTTATGGGGAGATACGGGTCACTAGGATGGGTGAAGCGCCCAACTAAAAAAGATAAAGAAAAGGCAGTAGGAGCATTAGAAAAAGTAGGGATGAAAGATTTTATAAATAGACAAATAAGTCAGCTATCAGGGGGACAGAAACAAAGAGTGTTTCTTGCAAGAGCATTGGTTCAAGAAGCAGATATATACTTTATGGATGAACCCTTTCAAGGGGTAGATGCTATGACAGAAAAGGCTATAATTTCTCTTTTAAAAGAGTTAAAAGAGAGGGGTAAGACAGTAATAGTTGTCCATCATGATCTTCAAACCGTTAAAGAATATTTTGACTGGGTAACACTATTAAATACTCAAATTATAGCAAGTGGACCTGTAAATGAAGTTTTTACAGAGGAAAATTTAAATAAAACATATAAGAGCACAGCTCAAATTTTAAAAAGATAGG
>CAYYWN010000008.1:0-1566 GCA_964474485.1 uncultured Clostridium sp.
GAAACCAAGCGTATAAGTTTGCAGCTCAAGCGGTATACGGGTCTGCAAAAATGGTATTAGAAACAGGAATGCATCCAGGGGCTTTAAAAGATATGGTTTGTTCTCCAGGAGGCACAACTATAGAGGCTGTAGCAACTCTTGAAGAAAAGGGGCTAAGAACAGCAGTTATTTCAGCTATGAGAAACTGTACTAAAAAGTCTATTGAAATGTCTAATTTAAAATAAGGGGTGTTTTTTGTGGTAACAATTATTTGGGTAGCATTAATTATTATGGCCCTTTGGTATGGAACTATTTTCTTTAAAGATTTTATGAAACACAAAGATAATTTAGAAGAAGGATCCTGGACAAAAATAGGTCTTATAGGATTTGTGGTAAATTTTTTTGATGTTTTAGGAATTGGAGCTTTTGCACCTCAAGCAGCGCTATTAAAATTCACAAAACAAGCAGATGATAGAGTTATACCAGGCACAATGAATATTGCTAATACAGTTCCAGTTTTACTGCAAGCCATTATATTCATAAAGATTATAAAGGTAGATGCACTAACACTCATATTGATGCTAGCCACAGCTACTGCAGGGGCTATTATTGGAGCAGGTATTGTTTCAAAGTTACCAGAAAGAAAGATTCAATTGACTATGGGCATTGCGTTGTTTGCTACAGCTTTTATCATGTTATCTAGCATGATGGGGTGGATGCCTGCAGGTGGAGAAAATATAGGATTAACCGGCGGAAAGCTTATAATTGCAGCAGTAGCAAATTTTGTTTTAGGAGCATTAATGACAGCTGGAATAGGACTATATGCACCTTGTATGGCTTTAGTATTTGTACTTGGCATGTCACCAACAGTGGCATTTCCAATTATGATGGGATCTTGTGCATTTTTAATGCCTCCAGCTTCTGTTAAGTTTATTAAAGAGGGAGCTTATAATAGAAAGGCAGCACTTGGAATGGCTATACCTGGTTCTATTGGAGTTCTAATAGCGGCTTTTGTTGTTAAGGAATTACCCCTTGATGTACTAAGATGGGTAGTTATGGTTGTAGTTATATACACAGCTACAGTTATGATAAGAGCGGGTATTAAAAGTACTAATAAAGTAAAAAATGAGGAAATAACTAAAACACAATTAGAAGTTTAGTAAATAAACTTTCATATACAGATTTATACAACTTTAAGAAACTTCCTTTGGGAGGTTTTTTAAAGTTATTAATATATATAGAGTAAATAGAAGTTAAACTGTATATGAAGGAGTTAGATTACTCATATAAAAGTTAATAAACTTTTAATAAACTATTAAATATATTAAAATGGACATAGAAAATTAAATAAGAAGAAATCAACTAGAAATTTATAGATTTATATAAGTTAAAAGGGAACCAGGTTAAAATCCTGGACGGTACGGCCACTGTATTTGGGGAGCTACTTCCATATTATTATGAAGTCACTGGAAATTATTTTTCTGGGAAGGCGGAAGGAGGCTATGAACCATAAGTCAGGATATCTAAATAGTTGAAAGTGTAATAGGGGCCTTCCGATTAAAGGTTTAACACAAGATATTAAGATGT
>CAYYWN010000008.1:1576-20833 GCA_964474485.1 uncultured Clostridium sp.
GATGTTTATTTAAATTTACTATTATAAGTATATTTATATGGAGTTTATATATATTAGTTAAACCTTAGCCTTTTAAAGCTGAGGTTTTTTATTATTATAAGAATAATTTTAATGCACCTATTCACAGGCAAAAGCTAAGCGGATAGGTGTATTTTTCTTTTAATTATAACTTTTTATATAAGTAAGATAAGTTTTAGATAAATAAATTTATTTAATAAGGAGGAATTAAAAACAGTTTAAAAACTGTAAATATGATTTTAAAAAAGGTCTTAAGTGTCAATAAAGAAAGGGTGTTAATATGAAAAAAAATAAATTCCAATCTTTAAGTATTGTTTTAATTTTCTCTATACTTTTAAATATTATATCATATGTTCCAGTTAAAGCTTTGGCTGAAGGTAAGGAATCTTTAATAGAGGAAACCATAAAAATAACAAAAGGCAATATAAAATCACTTTCAAGGTATGAATATAATGATACATTAGCTTTAAATTTATTAGGGGAAAATGTAGATTTAAATAAAATACGTATTTATGATTATAGAAGTCTTAATACTTATTCAAGTAATATTATAAATTTAATTGCATCAGGTAAGGATCCTGAAGACTATGAAGGTAAAAATTATGTAAAGGAAGTCCTAGATGGTCAAAGAGAAGATGGGCTTTTTGTCATAGGTAATGAACAGCAAGATTTATATCCTGAAAATATAGCAAAGGCTATTATAGCAATGGATATGTCTAAAGCTGACTATAATAAGGTATCAGCAGCTAAAGCATTAATGCATTTTGCAAAAGAAGCTGAAGAGGGTAAAAGTTTTGATTCGAGTGTTGTAATAACATCTCTTGCAATAATTGCTTTATCTTCACATAAAGATGTGGGAGGGGTTAGTGAGTTACTTGAAGAATTAAAGGAGTACTTAAAAAGTGATCAGCTTTATGATGGTAGCTTTGGAAATAATTCTTTAAGTAATGATGATTTAGACTCAGAAGGAAATGCTGTAGCAACATCAATGGTAATACAAGCTCTTGTAGCTTTAGGAGAAAATCCTTTATCCAATGAGTGGATTAAAGATGGTACAAGTCTTTTAGATGCTCTATTGTCTTTTAAAGAAGGAGAAAAGTTTATATTTAATAGTGATTATAAAGTAGTATCAAAAGACGAAGTTAACTCAAGCGCTATATTAGCTTTAAAGAGTATGGAAACTTCTAAGTCAGTATATAAAATAGTAAAGCAAGAAGAAAAAAAGCCAAATTCTATAGAGATATTAGCATCTAATACTTCTATTAAAGAAGGAAAAACTTTATCTTTAGGAGCCAAAATATTAGATAAAGATAAAAATATAGTACAAGGTAATGAAATTATATGGACTGTAGATGATGAAAATGTTGCATCAATAGATGAAAAAGGTATATTAAAAGCTAAAATTCAAGGAACAACTAAGATTCATGCTTCAATAAAGGGTAATGAAGATATAAATGATGTTGTAAATATAAGTGTATATTCTCCTGTAGCAAATTCTTTAGAAATAATAAATAAGGAAGAAATTATAGAAGCTGGAGATAGTGTTTCTCTAAAAGCCACTGTAAAAGATAAAGATGGAGAAGATATTAAAGATGCAAATTTAGTTTGGAGTGTGGATAATAAAAAGTTGGCCTCAGTTGATAATAACGGCTTTTTAAAAGCACGCAAAGAAGGTATTATAACAGTAATTGCACAACTAGATAATGACCCAAATATAAAGGCAATAAAAAACTTTAATATTAAAAAGCCTAGTTCATTAGAAGACATAAGCAGTGAAGATAAAGAAAAAATAAAAAATGAAATCGAAAATTTAAAGAACTTTTATGAAGAGGAAACTGTAGAATCTATGGTTCCAATTGCATTAAATAAGGTTAATACAGATCAAAAGATATTAGATAAGGTTTATATAAAAAGAGGAGAATCTTCTTTGATATATGCTCAAAATACATTGGCATTGATTGGGGCAAGGAAAGATCCTAAAGATTATAAAGGTAATGATTATGTAAAGGGGTTAGTTAAATCCCAAAGAAAAGAAGCCGACGAATTCCAAGGCCAATTTATAATGAATGACAGATTAGATATTGATGCACCTGCTACACTAGCATATTCTATAATAGCTTTAGAAACTGCAAAGGCTGATTATAATAAAGAACTTGCTATTAATGCATTAATAGACTTAATACTTAATAATAAAAATACAAGTAATACCTATAGCAATATAGAATCTAATGGTATGGCCCTTATAGCATTAGCTTCTCACCCTGAAATTAAAGGCGTGGATAATGCTATAAGTACAATTATTACTACAATGAAATCCTCACAAAAATCTGATGGAACCTTTGAATCAGGTAATAAGTCTAGGGCTTTAGCTATAGTAATTCAGGGGCTAGTTGCCAATAATATAAATCCTCTTTCTAAAGAGTGGATTAAAGATAAAAGTATGTTAGATGCACTTTTAAAGTTTAAGGCAGCACCAAGAGGTAATAATAAATATGGTGGCTTTGCGAAGTTTGAAGGTGGATCATATGAAATGGTAGCTACGTCACATGTAATTGGGGCATTAATTGACCTATATTATGGACAATCAATATTTGGAATAAAAAATGATTCTATGGGTGAAATAAAAGAACCAGCAGTTATATCAATTGAAGGTGTGAAAGAAGGAAAGATATATACAGAGGCTGTAAATGTAGATATATCTACAGATGAAGGAACTTGGAAGGCTACATTAAATGGAGAAGATTTCTTAGGCGATGCTATAAGTAAGGCAGGAAAATATACACTGAAAGTTGTAGCAGATCTAGAAGGTGTTAAATCAGAAAAAGAAGTTAATTTCATAGTAGACATGCCTCCTTATGAAAAGGTAAGGGTAAGAGTTGAAGGTAATGAAAAAACTTTATTTAATGATATTGTAGAGTCTAGCGTTTCACAAAGTAATGTTCTTGAAATTTTAATCAAGGCTGTAGGTAAAGATAATGTTAAGGGAACGGGAAATGGAGAAGGATATATAGTAAATGGAATACTCGGAGAAAATCAAAGTGAGAACTTTGGGTGGAGTTATTATGTAAAAAGAGGTTTAGATATTAAACAACCTATGATAGGAGTAGCCGGCTTTACTGATATAAAAGATGCAGAAGGTAAATTTAATGATGATGAGATAGTGTTTTATATGACTCATTATAAATATGACGGCGAGTTTAAATTATATACAGATATACCAATGGTATCATTGAGGTCTTTAGATGATAATCATGAGATAACATTGCTAAAGAAAGCAGATAAGACACCTTTAAAAAATGCTGATATTAATATCGAAGGTATAGGTGACTTTAAGACTGATGATAATGGAAAGGCAACCTTTAAAGCACCGAGTGCCATATATAATATAACAATTGGTAAAAAAGATAAGTATATAGAAGTTGTACCAAACACTTATGTAGTATCTCTTCCTGTAGAGGAAGAAGTTTTAGAGACAATCTATGATGAATATAAGATAAGTGAAGGAATTAAAGATCCATTTATAAAATATATTGTTATAGGTATGGACAAGGATGGAAAGATTTCTTCGGAGATATTTGAGAAATCTTTAGACAAAAATAAAGTTTTAAGATTTATAAATAAGGATATGACATGGGAATTTGAAGCAAAAAATATAAATAAGGAAAATGTAAAGTCTATAAATATAGATTTAAATAAAGATAGTGAAAACAAAGAAGATATTTTAAAGAACTTTAATGATGCTAAAATCTTATCCTTTAAAGATAATGGAATACTACCAGCTAAAGCAAAGATAACAATGAAGCATGATACTGTGAAACCTGTTTATTTATATTATTATGATGAAAAGACTCATAATATAGAAAAGATTAGTGGACCACATAAAGCAGCAGATGGTAATATAGTATTTGAAATAGAACATTGTAGTGATTATTTCTTATCTAGTATAGATTCAGATAAAAAGCTAGAAGTGAAATTACAAGATGTACTAATGGAGATTACTAGATATTATGAAGATAAAGACATTTATAGTTTCAGAGAAGCATTAGGATTAAGTAATATATCAAAAAATATAAATGTAAAAGATAAGATAGAAGTTTTTGAAGTAGACAATGTTAGTGATGCTATAAATAATATAATTTCTATTATTGCAGCAGGAGAAAATCCAAAAAGTTACAAGGGTAAGAATTATGTTAAGATGCTTAAGGATTCGCAAAATAAAGATGGAGCTTTTGTAATTTTAGATGGTGATGAAGACTGGCCAACCCTTCAAGCTTTTGCAATGATTGCACTAGATATGTCAAAGGCTGATTATGATAAAGAAAAGGCGGTAAATTATATAATATCTATGTCAAAGAACGGGTATTATGGAGATGTAGATACTACAGCTATGGTTATTACAGCATTATCAAATCACAAGGATATAAAGGGAGTAGAAGAAATAATAAATTCTTCTATAGAATATATAAATAACAAACAATTAGAGAGTGGTGGATTTGAATCTTATGGAGATGAAAATCCATATACATTATCTGCAGTAATACAAGCTCTTATAGCCAATGAGGAAGATATTTCCTCTAAAAGGTGGGTTAAAAGTGGTAATACACTTTTAGATGCACTTTTAACATTTAAAACTGGAGATCATTTTGAGTTTAAAAGTCAATGGGGAACAGAAACTAAAATGAGTACCGAACAAGCAATGTTAGCATTAGGAGACATATATAATAAAAAATCTGTTTATAAATCTATAACCCTTTTAGGAAATGAAGTAGAAGCAGAAGAAGTAAAAGAAGAACAAAAGGATAATGTTACAGAAGGAAACAATGAAGCAAAAGTACAAACAGACAACACACATGTGGAAGATGTAAATGCTAATATTGAAAAAGAAGATAATATTAATATAAAAGAAAATGCAGTAAAGATTATCCAAGATGGAAAATCTGAATCTAAGGTTGATACAAAAGAACTTGTTAAGACAGGTAGTATAATAGGATTTGAAGATTTAATAGCAATATCAATGATTATGATTATAGCTGGAATAATAATTATAAAAAAACAAAAGAAGCAATCTGTAATTTAATGTAATTACCTCTGGAATTTTGGAAAAAAATACATACTGATAAAACAAACTTTATCAGTATGTATTTTTTATTTATTCATTGTGCTATAAGTTTATGGTATAATTTTATAGTGTAAATAATAGAAAACTTTAATATCAGTAAATATTTAGGGAAAGATAAAGAAGGCATACTGATATATAATTGCTATTTAAAATATTAAGAGTATTCCCAAAGATGGATACCTTTTGGAAGTTACCTAAGGAATTAATAGAGGTGCAACTTATGATTTTTAGTTTTGATGATAATGACATTAAAGATTTACTAGGAGATGTAGTGTATAATACAGGCTTGGATATGTATTATAGAAATAAGGTAAGGGAAATTGATGTTCTAGAAGATTCACAAAGTACATTTTCTGTTGTTTCTACAGTGGAATCGGCTTATGCTTTAAAGGATTATAAGGTAAACATTTTAATAAACAGAAGAAATGGAGCAATGTATTCTAGTTGTAGTTGTTTGGATTTTTCTGAATGTGGTAAGTGTAAGCACATAGCGGCTGTATTCATAAAGATTAATCGAGAGGGTACAACGAAAAAGGGTAGAATGAGAGAATTACTTAAAAATGATGGTTCAGAGCTACTAGATTATTATAGGCAAGAGTCACAGGATAACTATAAAGCAAATGAACTTATTAACATGGAAGCATTAATAGAAATTAGCGATGATTTTTATAAGCCATATGCATTAGAGCTTAAGGTAGGACTTGAGAGGCTTTATGTGGTTAAAAATTTAAAGGAATTTATAGAAAGTGTTTTTTTAAATGAACAGTCAATTTATTTTGGAAAAGGATTCGAGTTTCATCCTAAAATCCAATACTTTTCAAAAGAGGATTATGAAGTTCTTTTACTTATTAAAGAGATATATGACAATAACAATCATGTAAATGCCAATATTTATGTGAATAAGTCAATGTTTTTTAGTGGAAAAAGAGCCTATTTAACGGAGTCCCAATTAATTAGATTTTTAAGGCTAAAAAGCGGATTGACAATAAATGCAATTCTTAAAGAAAAAGATTTTAAAGATATAAAAGTCTTCACTAAAGATATGCCACTTAATTTTAATATTTCCATAACTAATGATATATTAAGCTTAAGACTAGAGGAAGATATGCCACAATCCGTAGATAGAAAAAATAAAATATATATGTATAAGGGGGATTTATACCTGCCTTCAAAAGAGCAGATAAAAACACTCATGCCTATATATAAAACTATGAAAAAACAAGGTGGTAATAATATAAACTTTAAAAAGGGCGAAATTAGTGAAGTGGCAACTTATATTATACCGAGGCTTAGACTTATAAGCGAAAGTATAATAACAGATGAAAGCTTAGAAAACATTATAAAAGAAGAGCCTTTAAAAATTAGTTTTTATTTAGATAAAGATAAAGAGTATGTAAGCTGCGATATAGTTTTTAAATATGGAGATACATCATTTAACTTAAAAGATGAGGGAGCAAATAATAAGACTATTGTAGTTATAAGAAAACTTAATGAGGAAAATGCGGCTATTAAAACTTTAGAGAGTATGGGTTTTAAAAAAGAAGTTAACAAGTATTATTTAAAAGATGAAGATATGATAATAGACTTTGTAGTTCAAGGAATAGGAGATATAAATTTACTTGGAGAAGTTTATTATTCAGATAGCTTTAAAAATATTCAGGTAATGTCTTCTAAGAGTTTCAATTCATCTATATCATTAAATAGTGCAAATTTATTAGAGTTTGACTTTCAAATTGAAAGCATGGATAAATCAGAACTTAAAAGCTTATTTAATTCATTAAAACAAAGAAAAAAATATTATAAGCTTAAAAGTGGTGATATTCTTCCATTAAATTCAGCAGAAATTCAAGATTTTAATTTACTAATGGAAACTTTAGATATTGATGCAGATAAGTTATCTAAGGGTAAGGTTACATTACCTAAATATGCCTCCCTTTATATAGATGAAAATATAAAAGTTAATAATCTTAAATTTATTTCAAGAGATAAAACCTTTGAAGATTTAGTAAGTGCCATGAAAGATATAAAAGATTCAAATTATGAATTACCAAAAGGAATAACAGGTAACCTACGGGACTATCAAAAAATAGGGTTTAAGTGGTTTAAGACTCTTTCTTATTGCGATTTTGGTGGTATCCTAGGAGATGAAATGGGTCTTGGTAAAACCTTTCAAGCTATAAGTTATATTGCATCAGAAAAGGAAGATGGAATGCTTAATACCCCAGCTTTAATAGTATGTCCAACATCCTTAGTATACAATTGGCTTAGTGAATTTGAAAAGTTTGCACCGGATCTTAACACACTTGTGGTTTCTGGTAGCAAAAACGAAAGGCTAATTCAAAGAGAAGGATTATTAGAATATGATGTAATTATAACTTCATATCCTCTTATAAGAAGAGATATAGATGAATACAAGGATATAATATTCAGTATATGTATTTTAGATGAAGCACAGCAAATTAAAAATCCATCATCTTTAAACGCACAGTCCGTTAAAGAACTAAGGGCACAAAAAAGATTTGCATTAACAGGTACACCAATTGAAAATTCACTAACAGAGCTTTGGTCAATTTTTGACTTTATTATGCCAGGATATTTAAAGACCCAAGGGAGATTTTCAAAGAAATTTGAAATGCCTATAGTAAAGGATAAAGATGAGATAGTATTAAAGGAACTATTAAAGCTTATAAGACCTTTTATATTAAGAAGGTTTAAAAAGGATGTGGCTCTGGAACTTCCAGAAAAAATAGAGCATAAGGTAATAGTTGATATGACAGAAGAGCAGAAAAAGCTTTATGCTTCCTATGTGACTTCATTTAAGGAAGAAATAAAAGAAGAAATAAAAGAGAAGGGCTTTAATAGAAGCAAAATTAAGATACTTTCTTTGCTTACAAGGCTAAGACAAATTTGTTGTGACCCTTCAAGCTTTTTAGATAACTATACTGGAGATAGTGGAAAATATATTGCTTTAGATGAAATATTAGAAGAGGGCCTTTCTAATGGTCATAGAGTTTTGCTATTTTCACAGTTCACTACAATCTTAAAAAGCCTAAAAGAAAGGGTAGACAAATGTAAATTAAAGTTTTTGTATTTAGGTTGATCTGTTCCATATAATAAAAGAATGGGCATTGTTAATGAGTTTAATGAGGGTGATACACAGGTGTTTTTAATATCACTGAAAGCAGGAGGAACTGGACTTAATCTTACAGGGGCAGACTTAGTAATACACTTTGATCCTTGGTGGAATCCGGCTGTTGAGGATCAAGCTGTAGATAGAGCTCATAGAATAGGCCAAACAAAAACTGTAGAAGTAATAAAGCTAATAACAAAGGGAACTATAGAAGAAAAGATCTATGATCTTCAGGAAAAGAAAAAAGAAATAATAAAAAGTGTTCTTGATGGAGAAAATCATGATAAAGTACTTTTAAGTACTATGACAGAAGAAGATATGGAAGATTTGTTTAAGATTTAATTTTGATGTGTATGTGAGCTGGGTAATTATGATATAATGATGTTGGCGGAAGATTCAGAATAGATAACTAATTTGCCATAAAGATTCCTGAGGTTTTTGTAAAGTTAAATAATATCATACAAATTTTAAAATGAGGAGGATGAAAGATGAAAGAAATAGTTCTTTGTGGAGGATGTTTTTGGGGTATAGAAGCATATATGTTAAAAATAAAAGGTGTAATTGAAACAAAGGTTGGCTATGCAAACGGACATAGAGTAAATCCAACTTATGAAGAAGTTTGTACAAAGATTACAGGTCATGCAGAGGCTTGTCTAGTAAAGTACGATGAAAGTATTATAACATTAGAAGAGCTTTTAAATAGATTCTGGTCTATAATAGATCCAACTATAAGGGATAGGCAAGGAAATGACAAAGGCACCCAATATAGAACTGGAATATATTATTTAGATGAGAAAGACTTAGACACAATACTTAAAACTAAAGACAAACAACAAGAAAGATATGAAGATGATATAGTTACTGAAATAGAACCTCTTAAATGCTTTTATGATGCAGAAGAGTATCATCAAAAGTATTTAAAGAAAAACCCAGGTGGATATTGTCACATCAATTTAGATTTTTAACTATATAAAAAACAGCTGACCTTTATAAGGTTAGCTGTTTTTTTATAAATATTATAAGTTACTTTTACGTTGACCAAATGGAATATATGCGATATATTTACATATATGCAGTATATTGTATACTATATGCAAAATATTATAAGAGGGAGGGAGATAAAGATAAAAAAAGATTAAAAGAATGGTTTTTTCAATATTTACTTTGTTAAAGGTTACAAGACCATTATTTGCTAAAGGACAACCTATAATAGATTACGGTGGCAAAAAGCACTTTTATAGTAACGGTGATTATGAAACTTTTGCTTGGACAAAAGCATGGCCGGGGGATACTTGGACTTCAATTAAAATGAAGTTGCCTTTTGAAAAGTATTATAGTAATGTCACAACTGCTAAAGGTAATGGATGGGCTCAAACTGGACAAGTATTCATTGAAGGGAGTATTTTTATTAACGCAAAAAGTGTTCATTATACAAATACTGAATTACGCGAGAGACTATAAAAGGCTTTATGCCTTATATTTTATATATAAAAGAGGTGAAGTTTTGTTAAAAAGACTTTTGTTAAAAGGTTACAAGTCACTAGGTATATTCATTGTTTTTTATGTAATAGGTTTATTTTTTTGTATCATTGTAGGTACTGTTATAACTCATAAGCAACAACTTGATAAAGACAAAGATTTCTTTTCTGATAATTCCTATGCTATAAATTTTAATTTTTCAAAATTAAGTAATTTTGAAGATTTTTATAATATTTTAGATTCTGAAGAAGGTATTATTCTTGGTACAAGTTATTTTTATGAAGATAATATAAATTCTATGCTTACTATAAAAGCTATATATTATAATGATAAACTTTTTAATACACCACCTTTAAAGGAAGGAAGATTTATTTCGAAAGAAGATTTTCATAACAGCGAAAATACAGTTGTTATAGGAAGCAATTATTTAGATAAAGTACAGCAATATGGAGAAGATAGATATTTAATTTATGATAACGTTAAGTATAAGGTCATTGGTGTTATGGGATATGACAATAAAACTTCTCATTTTGATAATTGGGCCGTTATAAATTTAAAACAATTAATGATAAATGATGAAAGTCTTCTTAGGATACATGGAGCTGACTATAAACTAGACAGTACCAAAGAAGATGTCGAATCTTCACTAAGTTCTTTAAGTAAAAAGATACGTAAGTCTAATACTTCTGTTAACTTTAGTATATCTTCAAATCTAGATGATAAAGGGAATTCTATAAATCGTGCCATTAAAAAGACACAATCATTAATATCTATATTAATGATTCTAATAACAGTTTTATTTATAAATATTATTAATGCTACTTACTTTTGGATAAATAAAAAGAGAAAAGAAATAGCTATAAGAAGGGCCTTTGGAGCTTCTAATAAAAGGATTATTAAAAGTATAATTTTAGAACTACAAGGAATTACTTTGATTTCATCTTTTATAGCCATAGTAACCTTTTATGTTTTACTACAATATAATGTGGATTTTAGCTATCTAAAATCTATAGCAGTAAATCCTCAGGTATATTTATATACGCTAATATCTTTAACGATATTTTCAAGTATTTTAGCCTTAGTATCATCCATTATTCCTATTAATCAGATGATGAAGATGGAGATAAATGAAATAATTAGGGAGAGATAGAATGTTAAATTTAAAATATGCATTTTTACAGCTAAATAGAAAAGTAACCATGACTATTTTAATAATTCTTCAAATATCAGTTTCATTTTCTTTGCTTTACCATTCTTTTTATATGAAAAATAAAGTAAATAATGAAATAAATAAGCTAGATAAAATTATGAAAAATCAAAAAAAGCTATTACATATGATTCCTCAAGGAGATTTAAGAGAATATAATGTAGATGATCTTAAAAGTTTTTATGAATTTTTAAAAAACAGTAGAAGCTTTGATCATATAACATTAGAAAATGGGACTGTAAATAGTAAATACTTTGAAAGTATAGAAGTCCTTTCACCAACTACACATACTACAAGAGTAGAGGGGGTAGAATACAGCTTTTTAAATTCTATGCATATAGACTTTGAAGGGATTAAATATTTAGATTTAAAAGTTAAAGAGGGGAGGATGTTAAAGGAGAAGGACTTTACTAACGATGAGATATCTCCAGTAGTGCTTGGAAGTGATTATTATGGTAAATTTAAATTAGACGAAGTAATTGAAATTACAGATAATAAAAATAAGACAACTGTTAAAGTTATAGGTTTTTTAGAAGATTCATCCTACGGAATATCAGGAACGTTGCCTTCCGAAATCACAATATTAGATAAATTTTTATTAATACCTAATAAGCCTTTAGAAAATTATAATGGTGATCTATTTGGAAGAGTATATTCTTCTGTAATAGATGTTCATGATGGTATAAATATATCTGAAGAAATAAAGGGGATTATGGAAAAGGCTAAGGCGTTTAATATGGATATTACAATAAATACAGTAGAAAGTATGGTAGATAACAAAACTTACATATACAAGGATGCAGAAAAGGTTACTAAGGTTTTATTTTTAACGATATTTATTTTTGCATCCGTAGGATTTATAACATCCATGTTATACTCCATAAATAAAAGAATCAAGGAATTTGGGGTTCACCTGATGATGGGGGCAACTTTAAAGGATATTGCATTAAGGATATTTTATGAAATATCTATTATAATGATATTATCTTATATGGGATCAATTACAATTATATCTTTTACTAGCGAAGGGTTGTTAAATAAAAGGGCCTTAATTCAGAGCGCATTTTCAGCTATTGTATTTACAGTGTTACTTGGTATTATTCCAATTATCAAGGTAAAGACTTTAAAAATAAATGAACTTATAAAGGGGAATGAGTAATGAGCATTATAAGGTTAAAGAATTTATATAAGACCTATGAAACAAAAAGTATTAAGGTACAAGCTTTAAAAGATATAAATATAAATATAAATAAGGGGGAGTTTATTGCTATTATAGGACCTTCAGGTTCTGGAAAGTCAACCTTACTTAATGTGATGGGATGTTTAGATAGCTTTACTGGTGAATATATCTTAAGAGAAGAGAATATCAGCTCTTATGGTAATTCTGAACTAGCAGAGATAAGAAACAAAACCTTTGGGTTTATAGTTCAACATTTTGCTTTAATAAATGACTACTCTATTTATGAAAATGTTCAAATACCATTAGAATATTCAAAGGTACCAAGGAAGCTTAGGAAGAAAAAGGTTTATACTATATTAGATAAGCTTAAAATCCTGGATAAGGTTAAGGTAACTCCAAAAGAGTTATCTGGGGGACAAAACCAAAGGGTGGCTATAGCAAGGGCTCTAGTAAATAACCCTGAAATAATACTGGCCGATGAACCTACAGGAGCCTTAGATAGCGAAAATTCTAAAGAAGTTATGAGTATATTAAAAGATTTAAACAATGAAGGAAAAACTATAATCCTAGTAACTCATGACATTAATATAGCAAATCAATGTAAAAGACAAATCTCTATTGAAGATGGAAGAGTAGTTGAAGATAAATTCTTAAATGTTTAGTTTGGAGGTAGAGCATGAAAAAGAAAATATTGATATCTAGTATAATTATTATATTAATCATAGTTGCAGGGGTTTTATTCTATGGATTTAAGAGATCTTCCATAGGTGGTGGCTCTAGCTATAATGAAAGCAATACCAATATTACAGTAATTGATGAAAATTATAGGTTTGTTACTTTGAATCTTTCTATAGACAATACAAAATGTAAAAATCCAATACAATATATAGTTAAAAACCCGAAGGAAGTAGAACTTTTAGAAGGAACAATAGAAGCTGGTGAATATAGGATTTTGAAACCTGAAAAGTTTTCTAGTATGAAAGGTGAATGGAAGATTGAAATAATAAAAGAAAAAGAAGAAGAGTACTGTGAAATTTCAAAAGACTATATGTTTGCAAACAAATAAAGCTTTACTTAAAATAAATATCTGGCTATATATAAAAAACAGCTGATCTTTAAATAAGGTTAGCTGTTTTTTTATATGGATATATCTTATTTATTTTCAAATATTATATCTTGTATTTCACTACATATTTTCCATATATTTGCACCGTGGTTAGGCATTATAGCTATTGTCATATCATTTTCTGGATAATACTTTAGTATATTTGCAACGCCTACATTTATTCCATCCTTACCATAGGATAGGGAGTTATATTTTTTATTGAAAAATGAATCAAGTCCATAACATTGAATGTAGCGAACAATTTCATTGTCTTCTACTAATATTCGATCTTTAAATATTTCCTTAGTTAATTTAGATGACAATAAATATCCATCTTTTAATGCATGTATAAATTTATCTAAATCCTCTACTGTGGTGTATGCCCCACTATCTGGAGATCCTATTGGTGGATATGAGAAGATATTCTTCCTCCATCCAATAAATTCTCCATTTTCATTTTCAATCATTCCATAACCCTCAGCAATATTCTCAAATATGCCATCGAAAGAACAAAATTCAGTATTTGCCATGTTAGCAACTTTAAATACATTCTCAACTATATAATCTATATATTTCATACCAGTAATCTTTTCAATAGCTAAACCAAGTAATATAAATCCAACATTATTGTATCTATGACCTTCTCCAGGTTTGAAGTTTGCTTCCTTATGAATAAAATTTGGTAGAAAATCAACAGTTTCTCGAGTGGTATAGCATGGTTTATCCTTCCAAATATCTTCATAGTCTTCATTAGCTTCCTCATCAGCATCATCAGCAATACCAGAAGTATGAGTTAATAAGTGGTGTATTGTTACTTCGTTTGAAATAGTTGTTTCACCAATATCTATAATATCAAGTATTCCATCACTTAAATTAAGCTTACCACTATCAACTAGTTGCAAAATGGCAACAGTAGTAAAAAGTTTTGTTATTGATGCTGTGTCAAATTTAGTAGTTAAGGTGTTTTTTATTTTATATCCTTTATGAGCATGCCCTTTTGCTCCACTATAAATTATTTCACTTCCAATCTTCACAAGCCCTACGCCTGAAAAGTAATGATTTTGTGCATGATCCTCAAATAAATTTTCTATGTTACTTTTAAAATGTCTATATTTCATAATATAATCTCTTTTTATTATAGCTAGTATAACATCATCCACAAACTGACCTTTCATAATGGTTCTTTCTCTAACAATACCCTCTTTGGTAAAGTTAGCTTTCTTTAAAGCTTTTACAGAAGCATCATTACCAAGTGTTACAATACCTTCTATTCTATTGAGGCCCATAACTTCAAATCCAAATTTAACTAAAGTCTTTATAGTTTCAGTTGCATATCCTTTATTCCATTCATTACGATTAAAACCATACCCAATCTCACTTTTTATTGAATCATCATCAAAATCCCCTAAGCAACAATAACCAATGAGCTTATTATCATTCTTTTTTACCAGCCCCCAGGTAATCTCTTCTCTATCTTGAAATTCATCCTTGTAACGGTTTATTATAGAAAGTGCATCATCCTTAGTAGCAATTGGTTTATACCAATCATATTTAGCAACCTTGGGGTCACTGTAAATTTTAAATATATCTTCTACATCCTCTGAATTTACCTCTCTGAATATTAATCTTTCAGATTCCAATTCTGGAAATACGTCAAAACAAGACTTGTTGATTTTCATTTTATACGTAACTTCATTATCTGGCATTTAGTATCACTCCTCTTAATATTTAATGTAGACCATACTACGGAATTATCCATTGCCTTGCTTAATTATAGCGTTGCAGTGTACTAAAATGAAAGATAAAGAATCTTTCTGTATTGTTTTTTACATAAAAAAGCTACCACCCATTACGGGGGTAGTAGCTTTCGTTTTAGTTCTATTTATTTTTTGAATACACAATTTTTTTAATACTATCAACGGAAAGGAAAAATTCTTCAGCTAAATTTAGAACTGTCTGTCCACTCCTATGCTTGTTTTTTATATCTTCATTTCTCTTTTTTATATAATCTCGTGTTCCCGAAGTTTCTCCCCACTTTTTCCGTGTATCCTCTCTAGATGGAATATATATATATTCACCATTAATATACTTTTGAATTTCTTTAATTAAACTATCCGGTAAAACTGTTTGAACTTTTACATATTTCACAGAACTCATCCCCTTAAATCTTTATCTTAAATTAAGGAAACAAAACCCGCTATATATGAATTATTATTAAGGATACATCTAAAAAAAGTAGAGTTATATTTAAATTACTTTTTTCATGATGTTTAAAGGCAACGACACCTTCTATTTCTGTGCAAGGCATTGCCATGAGTCATATATACAGACTTTGCACAGAGTACTTTTAGTTTTTCAGCACTTTTAAATCCATTTAGCATAATTATCTCACCCCCAAAAAACAATCCTTTGTTTGAAATTATATAATAAATAGTTAAAGTTAGCAATAATACAATTATTAGTTAAAAAGTATAAGCTAAAAATAATTAAATTTTATTTTCTAATAAATCCGCGATGATTTTTACAGGAAAAGTTGCTTTTATATTTTTATCTATTTTCATATATAGATTTATACAGTTTTTTGAAAATTGTTCAAAAAGGCAATTAATAAAGGTAATTAATATATGTAGTTCACATTTCTTAATATCTTATTGGTATATTTCAGATGTCTTAGAAAAAAAGGAAATATATACGGTTAGAAAATAATACATTTGTTTACACCATATGACATAATATGATAAAATGTAACGGGACAAAAACATTAAGTTATTTAATGTTTAATATAAGCATTTAGATAACATAATAATTTATACAAATTTATGGATAAATAAAACTGAAGTTTAGGTAAAATTAAAAAAAATTATCTAGGTAATGGTTTATTTTATATTACAAATAAGCATTATTAAGGAGGACAAGATGTTTAATAATTTAAAGGTAAGAGGAAAGATATTTTTATTATCTACATTGATGACTATATTATGTTGTATTATTGGATTTGTAGGATATATATATATATCTAAGTCAAACAAAAACATGCAATCATTGTATTCTGAAAACTTAATTCCAGTGCAATATATAAATGAAAATAGGAATCAATCAAGAGCTATGGAAGCAGATATATATTATATAATGTTACGTACAGATGATAAAGATGTACAAAATGAAAATGTAAAAGATCTAGAAGAAAGAACGAAAATATTTCATGAAACCTGGGCAAAATATAAAGAACGCGATATGGATGAATTTGAAAAACAAAGGATTGCTAGTATTGAAAGTAGGTTTCAAAAGTATTCAAGTGGAACGGATCAAGTTGTAAAGCTTGCATTAGAGGGTAAGACTGATGAAGCATTAGTAAAATATTATGAGGTAGAATCTATAGGAGATAAATTCCAAGAGGAGTCAAAAGAACTTGCAAAATATAATGCTGATAGGGCTAAAAATACTAATGATAGAAATAAAGAAGATTTTAAAAGGGTTGTAACGTTATTTCAAATTATGATGTTAACTAGTATATTCATTGAAATTATACTTTCTTTGGTTATTTCTAAATCTATTGCAAAACCTTTGGAAATAAGTGTAGAATACTTAAATACCATATCCAGAGGAGATTTCTCATCAGAGGTTCCTGAAATTTTTAATAAAAGAAAAGATGAAATTGGTACTATGGGAAAATCTATGGTACTTATGAGAGAATCTTTAACAGAATTAATAACATCTTTAAAAATACAGTCTGGTAATATAGAGTCTATAGTTAATAGTACGTTACAAAATGTAAATGATCTTAATGCTAATATAGAGGAAGTTTCAGCAACTACAGAGGAACTTTCAGCTGGAATGGAAGAAACAGCAGCATCTTCAGAAGAAATGAACGCATCTTCAGAAGAAATAGAAAGAGCTGTACAGTCTATTGCAAATAGAACTCAAGATGGAGCGGTTTCTGCTGCAAGAATAAATAAAAGAGCAATTGAAATAAAAAATGAAGTTGTAGAATCACAACAAAAGATTTCAGTTATATTTGAACATAATAAAGAAGCATTAGAAAAGGCCATAGAAAATTCAAGAGTAGTTCAGAAAATAAATATATTATCAGAGTCAATTATGCAAATCACTTCTCAAACTAATCTTTTAGCCTTAAATGCAGCTATAGAAGCTGCTAGAGCTGGAGAAGCAGGAAGAGGATTTTCAGTAGTTGCAGAAGAAATAAGAAAGCTTGCAGAACAGTCAAAAGATACTGTAATTGAAATACAAAATATAACGAATAAGGTTACTAAATCAGTAAATGATTTGTCAGATAGTTCTAATGAGCTTCTTAAGTTTATGTCTGTAGATGTTGGAGAGGATTATAAACATATGCTAAATGTGGCGGAAATGTATAGTGAAGACGCCAATTTAATAGATGAGCTAGTAACAGATTTTAGTTCAACATCACAAGAATTATTAGCTTCAACAGAAGAGATCATAAAGACTATACAGCAAGTAGCACAAGCTTCTAATGAAGGTGCAGAAGGTACAGGAACGATTGCTGAAAAAATAATATATATAACACAAAGATCTTTAGAGATAACAAAAGAAACAGAAAACTCAAAAGAAGTTGCTAATAAACTAAAAATAGAAGTAGATAAATTTAAAATTTAAATAAAGCTACTTTTAATAAATTGATTTAATAAAGAGTCTATATCGGTTAAAGGGTATAGACTCTTTTAATTTAAGATAAATATATAGAAAGTAAGTAAGTTAGTATAAGAATATACAGTAACTATATAAAAACAGATGACAAAAATAAATGAAGGATATAATATACATATAAGAGAAATATTATACAGGGGGAGCGTGGCATGGAGTTAAAAAGGCAGATTATGCTTATAATATTAGCAGTTTTTATATTTATACTTTTAGATCTAGGGAAAAAACTCGTGTATTATATAAGATTTAAAGATTATAAAGTCAAATATGTAAGTAGTAGATCAAAAATAGGTCAAGGATGGGTTATATATATTGGTATTATGTTTATAATAGATATATTTAGTTATATTAAACTTTATAAAAGTGTATATACAACATTTCAGATTTATCCTGATATGATTTACCAAATACTTATTTTATCCATGTTGTTTATAGAAATATTTATTTTCCTAGTTATTAACAGTAGTATAATAATGGTCAATGAAAAACTTGTGTATATTTCTTATGGAAATATCAGATTTAGTGAAATTAATTATGTTAAAGTGTATCCACAAAAGTCAATCATTATGGGAAGACAGGTTGAAATATCTGTTAAAGGAAAAATTAAAAATAGATTTTATATTAGACAAAAAGATTTATATAAGTTAGAAGAGATTTTTAGAGATAAGTGTAGAGTAATATTATAAATATATAGATGAAAGGTTATAATTATAAACATAATTTTTTTAAGTATTCAGGATAATAAAATATAATAAAGTTATGTTTATGATTTATTTAGTGTATAAAAGATACAGTTTTTATTATTATCAAATAAGATTAAAGTAAATGTAATATTGAGCATTCGAAATGTAAAAGCAAATGGAGTATAATATAGGATAGGAAACCAATTATAAATTGGTAGGAGGAGGGTAAAAATGAGGAATTTAAAACTAGATGATTTTACAAAATATAAATTTTTGTCAAATATAAATTTATCTTCTAATGGTAAATTTGCTTGCTTTGTTATGCATGAATCCAATGTAGAGGAGAATAAGTATTTATCCAATCTATGGTTATATAATGTAGGGAGTGGTGAGTATAGAAAATTAACTTCATTTGATAAGGAATCTAATTTTATATGGTTAGAAGATGGAGAAAATATATTATTTTCAAGTGTTAGAGATGATAAAGATAAGGAAAAGTTAAAAGATGGTGAGGCTTTTACTCAATTTTATAAGATAAATATTCATGGGGGAGAGGCTGAAAAGTTTTTTAGAATACCTCTAAGAGTAGGTACAATTAAAGAGGTTAGTGAAGCTAAATTTATATGTACAGCAAAATATAACTCAATGGAATT
>CAYYWN010000008.1:20843-24677 GCA_964474485.1 uncultured Clostridium sp.
AAAGGAATTAAAGAAAAGAAAAGAAGAAAAGGACTATCAGGTAATAGATGAAATTCCATTTTGGAGCAACGGCGGCGGATTTACTAATAAAAAGAGGGATAGATTATATATATATGATATAGGAACCAATAAATGTGAAGCAATAACTGAAGAGCTAGGTATTGTTGGAAGTTTCAATTTAAATGAAGACAAATCAAAGGTAGGATTTGTTGCAAATGAGTTTAAAGATATGTTATTAATGACAGATAATGTTTATACTTATGATATTGAAAGTGGAAATATGGATAAGTTAACACAAGGCGAAGAGTTTTCTTATTCTTATGTGAATTTCATGAAAGATAATACTATCATTTTAATGGGTAGCGACATGAAGAAATACGGAATAAATGAAAATGCTAAGTTTTATAAACTTAATATTAAAACTAAAGAGTGTATTTGTATAACACCTGAGTTTGAAACTAGCACATGGAATTCTGTGGGATCTGACTCTAGATATGGAGGAGGAATAGGGGTTAAAAAGCATGAGGATTACTTATACTTTATAACTACAGAAGGCTATAGTTCCCATTTAAATAGAATAGATTTAGATGGAAATATAGAAAAAATCATAGATACTAAGGGTTCTGTAGATAGTTATACAGTAAATGGAGAAGAAATATTATTTATAGGATTAAGAGATTTAAAGCTTCAAGAACTTTATAGTTTAAAAGATAAAAAAGAACTACAGTTAACTGACTTTAATGGATGGATTAATAAAGAAATAAATCTTTCGAAATTTGAAAAGCTATCAGTAGAAACAGAGGTTGGAGTTATAATAGATGGATGGGTGTTAAAGCCTGTAGATTTTGATGAAAATAAAAAGTATCCTGCTATACTTGATATTCATGGAGGACCTAAAACTGTTTATGGTGAAGTATTTTACAATGAGATGCAATACTTTGCTAATGAAGGGTATTTCGTATTCTTCTGTAATCCAAGAGGAAGCGATGGAAAAGGAAATGAGTTTTCAGACATAAGAGGAAAGTATGGGACTGTTGATTATGATGACATAATGAAATTTACTGATGAAGTTTTAAATAAATATGCAAGTATTGATAAAGATAGAGTCGGTGTAACTGGTGGATCTTACGGTGGATTTATGACTAACTGGATAATAGGTCATACAGACAGATTTAAAGCAGCAGCTTCTCAAAGAAGTATATCTAACTGGATCTCAAAGTTTGGGACTACAGATATAGGTTACTACTTTGTAGATGATCAGCAAGGAGGAACCCCATGGAATGATGCTGATAAATTATGGTGGCACTCTCCACTTAAATATGCAGATAAAGTTAAGACACCAACATTATTTATTCATTCTGATGAAGATTATAGATGTTGGATGGCTGAGGCACTTCAAATGTTTAGTGCACTTAAATATCATGGGATAGATTCAAGAATATGCCTATTTAAAGGAGAAAATCATGAATTAAGTAGAAGTGGAAAGCCAAAGCATAGGATGAGAAGACTTCAAGAAATAACAAACTGGTTTAATCATTATTTAAAAGAATACTAACCTAATATAATAATACAATCTATAATAAAGGTATCTGTCACAATGCAGATACCTTTTTAGTTTTATATGTTAGTATACTTTACTATGCTTTTTTTTGTAATGTTTAAATATAATAAATACTAATTATTTAGTAAAATAATATGGTATAATATATTAAAATATGTATTTTAGAGGTAGCAATGGAAAAGGTGTTTTATGTTTGTTTTTTAATAGGAATAGTTTATTCTATTTTATCAGTGATATTAGGGGGAATATTTGATATATTTAATATTGGTGGAAGCATTGATTTAAACTTTGAGTTTCCGTTTATATCTTTAATGAAGCCGGCAGTATTAGCAATTTTCTTAACAGTATTTGGAGGTATGGGACTTATAGGCATAAGGAATGGGTGGAAATATACTGTTTTAATTGCGGCGATTCTAGGAATATCTTCAGCGATTTGCATCTGGAGGTTTGTTATAATTAATTTATTTAAAGCTGAAAATACAAGTTCTGCAAAAAGAAAAGACCTTATAGGATTAGAAGCCTTTGTCATAGAAACTATTTTAGAAGGAAAAGTGGGATCTATAACTTATGTAATAAATGGAAATAAATATTCATCCCCATGTAGAAATATTATGGGAACAAAAATACCTGTAGGGAAAAAGGTTATCATAAAGGAAATCAAGGAAAATACATTTTTTGTAAGTGAATCAGAGGTAGAAAAGAAAGAATAATAAAAAGGGGGAAGGTTTATGGGAAATTATATACCGCAAATAATGATAGGGGTAATTATACTAATAGTTCTTGGAATAATACTTTCAATGTGGAAGAAGGTTCCTCAAGATAAGGCTATAGTAGTTACGGGACTTAAGAAAAGGGTAATCTCAGGAGGCGGGGGAATAGTAATTCCTATATTAGAAAGAACAGATAAAATATCCTTAGAAAATATGAAAATTGAAGTTAGAATAGGTAATGCACTTACAGGACAAGGTGTTGGAATCAGTGCAGATGGAGTTTCTGTTATAAAAGTTAAATCTGATCATGAATCTGTACTTGCCGCTGTAGAACAATTTAATACAGGAAATGAAGATAAAACTATAGCTATAATTAAAGATACATCTAAGGATGTACTTGAAGGTAAGCTTAGAGAAATAGTATCTAAGATGACTATAGAAGAAATTTATAAGGATAGAGAAATGTTTGCAGCTAGAGTTCAAGAGGTTGCAGCTATAGATTTAGATCAAATGGGACTTGAGATAAAGACCTTTACTATAAGAGATATTTCAGATGAAAATGGATATCTTAAAGCTTTAGGTAAAGGAAGAATTGCAGAAGTTAAAAGAGATGCTGAAATAGCTGAAGCAGAAGCTCAAAAAGAAACTAAAATAAGGACATCGGAAGCCTTTAGAGCAGGAGAAGCAGCAAGACTTATAGCTGAAACCTCTGTTGCGGAATCTGTAAAGAATAAAGAGCTTAAAGTTCAATCTTATAGAAAAGATCAAGAAACATCTAAGGCTATGGCTGACTTAGCTTATGAAATAGAAGGTAATAAAGTTAAAAAAGAAGTTACAGAAACAGAAATGATGGTTCAAATAATTAGAAAACAAAAAGAAATAGAGCTGGCAGAGCAAGAATCTTTAAGAACAGAAAAGGAATTAGAAGCTACAGTAAAAAGATCCTCAGAAGCAGATAAATATCAAGCTATACAAGAAGCACAAGCAAAATCAGAAGCCATAAAGTTAGAAGGTCAGGCTAGATCAGAGGCTATGAGACTAGAAGGTATGGCAAAAGTAGATATTATAAGAGAAACAGGTAAGGCGGAAGCAGAAGCTATGATGAAAAAAGCAGAAGCCTTTAAACAATATAGTGAAGCTGCTGTACTTCAAATGGTAGTAGAAAAATTACCAGATTTAGCTAGAGCTATAGCAGAACCATTATCTAAAACAGAAAAAATAGTAATAATAGATGGAGGCAAAGGTGAATCTGGGGGTGGAGCTTCAAAAGTTGCAAGTTATGTTACAGATATTATGACTAAAGTGCCTGAGACTGTAAAGGCAACTACAGGAATAGACTTACTAAGTATTCTTCAAGGCATGGGAAAAAAGGAAGATATAAAAGAAATTGAAGAAACTTATAGTAAAGTCATAGAAGCAAATAGTATAAAAGAACACGATATAGAAGGGTAATTTTAAGATAGACCTGTGAAAATCAGGTCTATTTTTGTATGAAAAGCTACATGAGCTAACTTTATAAAAAGGATTACTAAATTTTATGTATAAATATCAAGTGATTCTTAG
>CAYYWN010000009.1:0-24059 GCA_964474485.1 uncultured Clostridium sp.
GTCCATTTTATAATGAAGTCTAATTAGACTTATTACCTTTAATTTTTTATCTACTTTATATATCGTACATTTAGAACTATACTTTATATCTAAATTAAATTTTTATATCTTTTTATTAAAATATATAGAGTCAACAGAAAATTCCTTTGTGTAGCTCTTATTTACATTTTTCTTGTCTTTTATCTTTCCTATTTCTTTCTTATATTCTAACCTTTTTTCTATCATAACCTCTGATAATCTCTTTTGTAATTCCACTATTTTAAATCTCTTAGATATATTTATAAAATCATCTTTTGTGTAATCTAAAATTTCAATACAGTTTATAATATCTTGTCTATTATCAAGAACACTTTCCAAAGAATCTAAATCCTCTTTTTCTAAAAGTTCTATAGCTTTTAAAGTCTCTTTACTGTAATCTTGTAAATATTTTTCTAATTCATAATTCATGAACATACCTCTATCTTTTACTGAGCTCCGCCCCCAGCTTGTTGTGCAAACCAGGCAGCTTGAGAGTTAGCCTTTTGCATAGCCTTTTCTAGTTGGGCAAACTTAAAGTAATATCTATTTTCTCTTTGTGCCAACTTTTTCTCCATCTCATATATTTTATCTTCTTTTTCTTTTATGTTATTACTAAATAGATTAGTCTTTTCAGAAAAGTGTCCTTTTATGCCTGCCTTTTCAATAAATATTCCTCTTTTACCATCTTTGTTTCTTGAAGTTCTAGTATAATCCATAATAATATCATTAACTCTTTGAAATATTCCTTCTTCTTTAAATCTTGTCTGTTTATCAGCATGGGAATTATCTGGATTATATACTTTATGAGTTTCTGATGTCTTTGTGAAAAGTTTAGCCACTTCTTCAGGCTTATCCCTAAGTGCTTCTTTTAACTTTTCATCATCAATAACTAGCTTTCCTCTTTGGCGGGTATCCGAAGAAGTTGTTATACCAATATCTGAAAGGTTGATATCCATACCTTTTACAGCACCTTTCATATTCTTATCATAATAAAAGAAAGCTCCTCTAAGTTCCTCTAACATACCTCTTAGGTCTTCATCACCCTTTAACAGGCCTTCTTTGGCTCTTCCTTCCCAAAGTTTTATTTCATCTTCCTTCATATCTTTCTTTTGCTCATCTGTAAGAGGAAGATATTTATATTGTCTCTTTTCTTCAGACTTTTTACCTATATTATCTATAAGTTCATTATATTTTTCTACAAAATCTTTTATTTTTTCATAAGGTTTATCCACATTATTTTTAATGGATATATTATTAGTCCCTTTATCAACTAATGTGTAATTAATTCCGTCTATAGTGAAATCATTAGAAGACTTTTTAACAGAAATTCCAGTACTAGCACCTGGAGCGGTTATAATTGACATAGAATCTTTACCTTTTTCTTCTTTATCCTTTAGTCCCATACCAAATATATTATTGATGGTATCTTCCGTTCCTAATTTAATACTAACATCTTCACCATATTTCTCGCTTTTTAATGTAAAATTTTCTGTAAGTTCACTGTAATATAATTTCACATTCCCTTTAGTTTTATCTGCTATAAGTTTTGATAAGTCCTTTACTGACATATCATCTTTTTCAATTTTAATTTGCACTGATTCCTGTGGGTTACTACCTATCTTGTAAGTTAAAGTAAAGAAGTCGTTTTTATTTATTCCAATACTAGATAGTTTTGAATCATTACTTATGTCTTTACCTAACTTTTCACCCTGTATTTTTGCCTGCATCGCTAGCTCTGCTACTTCTATTTTATAATTCCCTTCTATAGCACCCGATCCAGCTGTTACCTTAACACTTGCTGCTTTATTACTTAATTCATTAACTGTATCAATATCATAGGCTACAAATGAATTCTCTGTTAACATATAATCTTTGCTATTTAATACTTCAAAATAATTATTCTTAAATTTATTTGTTTCTGTTAACATGTCTCTATATAGGTCTTGTTTCCATTGAAGTAGCTGACGGTCTTGTTTAACCTTATCTACCCTAATTTTATATGGTTTCATCATTTGTTTTACCATATTATCTGTATCCATACCTGTAGCTAGTCCACTTAATCTCATTTGTGACATATATTATTCCTCCTTAAAATCATTACTCCATTTTTGATAGCTTATAAGCTTCATTCCATGTATCCCTTATATCCTCTATCAAAGGTATCACTTCATCTAATATTTCTACACTTTTTTTTATATTTGCCTTTGCTAGTTTATGATTTATAAATTCATAAACTAACATTAAATTGCTGGCCCAAGCGCCACCTTTTTCTACATCAAGGGTAGCCATAAGTTCTATAAATATATCTTCGGTTTTCATTATGTTTTCATGAGCTTTAATAATATTCTTTTCTTCAATTCCTTGTCTTGCAGTTTTTACAAATGTAACCGCTCCATCTAAAAGCATAAGCAATAGTTGCTCCTTAGAGGCAAAATTTACACTATTTTTCTTGTATATATTATAAGCATTATTGCTATACATCCATATTCCTCCTACTTCCTTGTATCCAAAAGGCTTCCTTTGTATGTTTCTTTTGTAGTATTTTTATGATCTATCGTAGCTTTAACCTCTATATCTTGAACCTTCATTGCATTTACAAATATTTTGTTATTATTTTTTGTACACTTAAATGAATTAAACTTTTCCTTTTGTAACTGCTGATTTCTTCCGTCTTTACCTTGTCCTGATTCTTTATTTATAGCGATACCTTCTTTAGTGTGTACCTTACCTTCTTTTGTCTTTGAGTTAATCTCATTCCTAAGTTCGTTATCAATTTTATTTAACCTAAATTCCATTAAATCACCCCAATAACAACATTAGAGTATAAATATGAATATGCAAATTAATACTGTTTAGTTTAAAGGTAACTAAATCATGCTTTCTTATCTACTATTATTCCAACCATTTCACACATATTTGCTACCATATCTAATATTTTTTCTGGTGGCAGCTCCATTACAACTTCTTTAGTTTCATTATTCACTATCTTTATCATAATACTGTTTAGCTTATCATGTCTTTCATATACCACATGAACATCTTCTCCAGCTAGGAACTTATTTAATTTATCTACTGACATCCTAACTTGTCTTTCTCTAAACTCTTTGTCTTTTGGATTTATCTTCTTAGTAGGAGTATCTATAACCTTTTTCTGAACCTTAATATCTTCCCTTTTATTTTTAACATAGTCTGTAGAACTTTGTCTTCCTTGACTTATTCCTGCAACTTCCATATTAATCCTCCCATCTACATTTTATTATTTCTTTAAAGCCTTTAATATATCTATGTTAAATTCTGTAGCCTTTTTATTTTCTTCCATTACCTCATCATAAAGTTCCCTACGCAATATTTTAATATCTTTTGGTGCTGATATCGCAAGTCTTACGCTACCATCTTCTACTTTAACTACTGTAATTTCAATATTGTCTCCTATAAGTATAGATTCATTTTTTTTCCTAGTTATAACCAGCATTTTATCACTCCCTAATTAGAGGATATTTTATAGATAGATTTTCATCTTCCAATATTATTTGTTCCCCTAAAGCTTCTCTTATATTTATAATTATAGGCGCTCTAAGGTTGGCCGTTATCTTACTTATATTAGAATTTAATGTTACAGTATTTAAAATAAGCACATCTTCTTCTCTTTTAATAGATAATTCATGAATAAATTCATCCTTTAGTTCCACTTCATAATCTTTTATAAATTCGAATGGAGAAACTACTATAAGACCAATCTCTTCATCTTCAATAGAATGTAAGATTTTAAAAACATCGCTGCCCTCTACAGGTAACAGTATAAAGTTTTTTAAAGATTCAAATCCTGGCAATCCTTTGTTAAACTTTATAATATCCCTTTCTTCAAAGCTTACTGTTCCATGATACTTAGTTTTAACTTCCATGTATTCACACCCTCTTATTCAAGTCCTAACTTACAAAACATCTGTTTTAAATATACTATTTACCTCAAATAATCTAATAAGGTTGGTTGCATTATTCTAGCACTAGCCTGAAGTGAAGCCGTATATATCGCCTGCATAGCTGTAGCTTCAATGCCATTTTCTGTAATATCTACATCTTCAACTTCTGAAAGCATCTCTATTAGATTAAAATTTTCTTCTGTATTTCTTTCTTTTGCAGAATCCATTCTATTTTGTCTAGCACCTACTCCAGCTCTTAATTTTAATACATTATCTATAATATCACTTATACCCTGGAGATCTTCCATTATTAACTTATTTCTATCCTCTTCTTTGTCACTCCCCAAATGATTTACTATATCCCCAAAAACTTTTCTGACATCTAAAAGATCACCTTTATCATTTTTAAACTCTGTAATTTCTTGTGCGGTTACATTGTATTCTATATATACGCCTTGAGCTACTTCTACTTTAAGTTTTGAACCTATCATATTGTATTCACTTATATTTGCTGGAATATCTACTAACTCACTGCCATCTCGCAATCCATATGCTAATTTACTATTACCATTTTCTTTTACTACAGTCATAGGTTTTGATAGACCTCTTGTTCCACCAAATATATATTTGCCGTCAAAACTAGTATTCACTATTTGAGAAAACTCTTCTATCTTTTCATTTATTTCATCTCTAACTGCTTTTCTCTCAGAAATACTATATCCAGCATTTCCTGTAGATACTAAAAGATCTCTAACTCTTTTGAGAACTTCCCCTGCCTGTCCTAAAGATGTGTCTGCTGAATCTAACCAATTTATTGTATCTTTTATATTGGAATTATACTGCTTATTTGCAACTATATCAGAATTAATTTGCATAATCCTTGAAACTTTAAAAGGATTATCAGAAGGTCTTCTCACTTGCTTGCCTGATGTTGATTGTTCTTGTAATGTTTTCATTTTATTAAGATTAGTCCTCATATCACTTAAAAAGTTATGAGTAAGCATCTTGTTTGTAACTCTCATATTTCCACCGCCATCTTTCTAATATATTTTATCTTTTTAATCCATTAATTATAACATCTAACAATTCATCTATTGTAGCTATAACCTTAGCATTTGCTTGATATGAATGATGAAATTGTATAAGATTTGTCATTTCTTCATCTTCCGATACTCCTGATACGCTTATTTTAGATTCTATCATAACACTTAAAACTTGAGTTTGAGTTTTAACCTTATTTCTAGCTTCCTGACCTTTAACACCTACAGAACTTACCATATCTTTAAAATATGAATCCATTTTCATACCTTGTATATTACTCTTTATGAAAAATTCATTAGGAGTAATATCAAAGCCATTAATAGCTACTAATTCTGCTCTTGTATTTATTGTTGCACCGATTTCTTGTATCATAATGAGACTATCTTTTAATCCTGCTATAGCTAACGCTCTTGAATTGTCAGACTCTCCTGAATTTTTATCCTTACCTACGATTATTTTCATAGCATCTTTAATTATTTCTGGGTTTACAGCGATATTACTTGCATTAATTTCATCTTCAGTCCCTCCATCTTTGTTAACAAAAAATAGAACTTGATCTGATTGATTAATGTCTTTAGTATGTATAGCATTAACTGACCAAGCTAAAGCCTTAGCTAATTTATTTAAATCTTTTTCATATCCTTCAACATCTTTGTGAATTGACATTAATCCACTTAGTTCACCTTTAGATGCTTTAAATATAGAATTATTGAAAGATTTGGGATCATTTAAA
This sequence comes from uncultured Clostridium sp., assembly GCA_964474485.1. GTDB lineage: Bacteria > Bacillota > Clostridia > Clostridiales > Clostridiaceae > Clostridium_L. The sequence continues at coordinate 5,713 of CAYYWN010000009.1, forward strand.
TTAAGCACACTTCCAGTTATAGTTCCTAAAGAATTACCTAATATATCCACAGGTTCACCTTTAGTATTTGTCCAAATTACACCGGAATGCTCTAATTCCTTAGCAATTTGTGCTGCTTTATCTTTATCCACATTTAATGTAGTAGTAACCTTATTTTCGCTATCAAGCTTATTTCCAAGTTTATAATAAGTTATTTGAATTTCTCCAGTATTTTGTCCAGCTGCATCCTTTTTTACTTCAATACTATCTATATAAGATAATCTGTGTACATCTACTTCATTATTAACAGCTTTCACCATATTGAGACTATAACCTTCTGCTTTAAGATTTATACCTTGATTATTAGTTTTTTCCACATTTATACTAAACTTTAAACTTAGCTCATCTAATAACAAATCCCTTTGATCCATAAGATCATTAGGCATTTTACCAGCTACATTTATTTTTATTATTTCTTGATTTAATTTATCTATTTGATCTAGCATTGAATTTACTTCTGTTACTGCTCCTCTAGTGAGTTCTTTCGAGTTATTTTTTATTTGTTGAAATTGTACATAACTATGATTTAAAGCTGAAGCTAATGATGCAGATTTCTCTGCTGCTACTATTCTTGAATTTGAACCTTGAGTATGCTTTGAAACATCATGCCAAGCTTTAAAAAATTCTCCCATTAAATTAGAAATTCCTGTATCTGTAGGCTCATTTAATACACCTTCTACCTCTGTCAAAAACTTATACTTGGTATTATTTTCACCCAATATACTGGTTCCAACTCTAATTTGGAAATCTATAAAAGAATCTCGAATTCTTTCTATACATTCAATCTGGGATCCTGTACCTAATTGCCCTGGTTCAGCTGAATTGTGTATACTTGGCGTAGCAAATGGCCTTGTTGTAGTTATTTTTGCTCTTTGTCTTGAGTATCCTTCGGTATGAGTATTAGCTAAATTATGAGAAGTAACATCTAATGCCTTTTGTTGAGTAAACATACCGCTCTTTGCTATATTAAAAGTTCCAAATAATCCTGACATCTTTCCACCTCTATTATTTCCCTACTTTTCCTAAAGAATTATAGGTTGTATTTTGTCTATTAGGGTTTATTATATTTAATATTTTCGCTGTATAGCCTATTCTTTGTTTTAATAAAGATTCATTAAAATCTTTTTGAAGAACTAGGGCCTGAAGAAATCCCTGTATATTTCGATAATCATCTTCTAATTCTTGATCATTTAATTCTTTAACTACTTCACTCATGGCTCTTCCTTTTGTAATAGATCTTCTTTTTACCTCAGCTTGAGCAATAGTCTTGTTACAACTTTCGATATCGCCTACTATGGATTCTAATTTAAATACTTCATCCTTAAGAATATATTCATGTTGTTTTTCTAAAAGATTTAATAAGTTTTTTAGATATATACTTTCTTCATTAATTATATTCTTTAACTCTATTTTCATATTGTGAAATTATCTTCCTTTCATATTTAATAATATCTTTTTTGCTATTGATTTAGAATCCATAGTATATGTGCCCTCCCTTATACTAGTTTTTATATTTTCTACTCTCTTTTCATCACATATTACCTTTATATCATCGCTTTGCATATTGCTTAAGCTTTTAGCTGTAGATGATATTTCAAGAGAATCCTTTTTGGTTTTTGTATCATTGTTTTCATTTATCCTTTTACTATCCCCATAAGATTTTATATAACTAGTACTGTGATTAATAGATTTAATATTCATATAAACATCTCCAATTTCCAATTAACGTCTCGATAAGAAAATTATAAAACTTTAAATTTTATAATAAAGCCTCATTTCCACATTAATACTTTAAATTTTATAAATATAACGTATATAATCTCTTATTGCTTTTTAAGTAACACTTTTCACATTTAAATTAATGTTAATTAATTATCGTATAGTCTTTTCAAAAGTTTAGATAAATACATAGAAATAAAAAGTGTAAAGCTAATGTGAATTATAAAGATTCTTATTGCATTAGAAAACTTTATAAAACAGTATTATACTTTACACTTTACACTTCAATTAAATTGAATATTTACCTGTAACTTAAAAAGTTATTTTACAAATGTCTTAACTCTTTCTACATTATTCACTATATTGGTAATCCTAACTCCGAAATTTTCATCTACTACAACTACTTCACCATAAGCTACTCTTTTTCCATTTACCAATATTTCTACAGGTTCTTCTGCTAATTTATCTAATTCAACTAGGGAGCCTGTACCTAAATTTAAAATATCTTTTATAGATTTTTGCGTTCTTCCTAGTACTACAGATATCTCTAGAGGTACATCTAAAATAAGATCTATATTGCGTGCACTACCTTTAACAGCGTCCCCCTCTAATGGTTGAAAAGATGCCTTTTGTACTTCTACTGCTTCATTTTTTATACTCATCACTTCTTCAATGGGCTTCTCATAAACTTGATTATAGTTATAGGTATCATAAGATCCCTTCCTTTCATTATCTTTGTTTTTAACTTCTTCATTGACTATAGCTTCTTTATTTACTATAGCTTCTTCATTATCTTTAGTTTCTGAGGATAAATCTAAACTATATTTATCATTTTGTTCTAATAATACTTCTTCACCCATCATTATCTTAACAATTGTTTTACCTGTTTTTAATGGTAAGACTTGCATTATAGTACTATCTACTAAATTTCCAATGGTCATTCTAAAAGAAACCCTTACTACAAGTTCATCTTCAGTCATATCTTCTACTAAAGGATCTGTTGTATCTAACCATATCTTAGATATTGGAGGTGATATATTAACTTCTCTTCCAAGCATAGTGGCCATAGATGTAGCAGATGATCCTATCATTTGATTCATAGCCTCTGAAACTGCACTAATCTCTATTTCAGAAAGATCTTCTGTTGGATGTCCCCCATCGCCACCCATCATAAGACTAGATATAACAGAAGCATCTGGGGTTCTCATAACTAAAAGATTTTTCCCAAGTATACCGCTTATAAACTCAACTTCTAAAGCTATATTTGGTACTTCAAATGAATTTCTAAGTTCTCTTAAACTTATCAAACTAACTACTGGAGTTGTGATACTTACCTTTTGATTTATTATTTGTGAAAGAGTAGTAGATGCTGATCCCATAGTTATATTGCCTATCTCTCCAAGTAAATCTTTATCCATATCAGAGATTTCATCTTCTGATGTATCTATATTTTCATTTGAAATCACATTACTTTCCTCATCGCCTTTTAATAAAGAATCTATTTCTTTTTGTGAAAGGAATCCATTACTCATAAAATTGCACTTCCTTATCTATAATATCTAAGATTTTCACACCTCTATTTTTGCCAATAATACCTGGTTTAGCATAAAAACTTTCCTCATCTTCCACTAAAAGTTTTATAGCATTATCATATTTATTATCTAGCATAATGACATCTCCAATAGTTAAATGTAAAAAGTCATTCACAGTTAATGAAGATTTACCAAGTATAGCACCTAATGATACATCTACAACATCTAATCTATTCTTTAATTTTTGTCTAGATTCTGTCAAGACCTCATCTTCATTTTGTTGAAACCAATACTGAACTACTAATTTATCTAAAAATTTCTCTATACTCAAATAAGGTATGCAAATATTTATAAATGTATTATTTTTACCCATTTCTACAGAAAATGTTATTAATGCTACTGGTTCCTTAGGTGCTAAAGTTTGATTTAATGCAGGATTTGTTTCAATCCCCTCTATCTCTGTATCAATTTCTAAAATATCTTCCCACGCTAACTTTAAGTTCTCTATAAGCCCTTTATTAATCTGAGTTATTATATTTTTATCTATATCTGTAAATTCTCTTGTTTTATAATTTTCTTCAGCCTTACCACCTAATAATATATCTATAATTTGAAACACAAACTGAGGATTAGTTTCAAACAGTATTGACCCTTCTAATGGATTCATCTTAAATACAGTAAGTATAGTAGGTGTAGGTATAGAACGTATAAATTCTTCATATGTTATTTGTTCTACAGATTGTATTTTTATCTTTACATTAGTTCTAATTTGAGCCGAAAGATAATTTGATATAATTCTTGCATAATTGTCATGAATCAACTCTAAAGTTCTTATATGATCTTTAGAAAACTTTTGTGGACTTCTAAAATCATAAGGTTTCACTTTCTGCCTTTCTTCCTCTGGAAGCTCGTCTGGCTCAATTTCACCTGAAGACAAGGCAGACAGCAACGCATCAATTTCTCCTTGAGATAATACTTCTGCCACTTTATTCCCTCATTTCTTTAGTAATTTATTAGTAATTTATTTATATCTATTAATGTAACAATTCTACCTTTTAAATTTATAATACCTTTATGATAACTGGCAACTTTTCGTTCTTCAACTTTTTCAATTATCTCTTCTTTTACCGCTAGAACTTCATCTACTTGATCAACCATTATAGCCACTTGCTCTTCTCTCAATTTCAAAATTATTATATTATTTTGTTTTTCTTTTGACTCTTCCATATTTAAAAGCATATTTATATCTAAAAGAGATACTATGCTTCCTCGTAAATTTATGAGGCCCTTTATATGTTTAGGAGCTTTATGTACCTTAGTTATTCTCATAATATCATTTATACCCTGAACCATTGAAGCCTCAATGGCAAATTGTTCATCATTTATCTTAAATATTACTATTTGCATATAAAAAGTCTCCTTAATCTATAGCCTTTTTTAAAGCTTCTAAAACTCTATCTACTTGGAATGGCTTCACTATAAAATCTCTAGCACCTGCCCTCATAGCATCCATCACCATGCTTTGTTGTCCCATAGCGCTACACATTATTATTTTTGCAGATGAATCAAATTGTCTTATCTCTTTAACTGCTTCTATTCCATCCATATCAGGCATTGTTATATCCATAGTTACAACATCTGGTTTTTCCTTTTTATACATTTCTACAGCCTTAATACCATTACTTGCCTCACCCACCACTTCGAATCCATTTTTTTCAAGAATATCCTTAATCATCATTCTCATAAAAGCCGCATCATCAACGATTAATACTTTTGCCATTTTTCATACCTCCAACTTTAAATTAATCCTAGTGCATTTAACATTTTATCTAAAGATCCCGGCATTGGGATATAATAAAAATGTGCACTAATATCCTTATTTATATCATTATTTAAAAATGTAGTTTCAATATCTAATACATAATCATCATGTTGACCTGTCTCAATAAATATAGTACTAAGAATAGCTCCTAACATATCATAAGTCACAGCCGGTACAGATGGAATTATCAATAGATTTGTAAGTTTTCCTATAGCATTCATATAAGATCCCGCTATTATATTTCCTACTTCACAAAGTACCGAATAACCCATATCATTTATAGTATCTACTTTAGTTCCTGTGAGCAATCCTATTATATTTAAAGCTACTTCATTATTAAGTATAAATAGTATATTGCCAGGAGCATCTCCAAGCACTCTAACAACAACTCCAACCAATGGATTTTCTCCATCTATTCGTAAAAAAACATCTTCAAATTTTACTATATTAACATCCGGAACTGTCATATCTACCTTTTTGTTTAACAGTTGGGAAAAGGATGTCACTGCATTACCTGCTCCAATATTACTCATTTCTTTTAAAGCATCAAGTTGTATATCATTTAACTTTAAATAATTCATTATACATTATACCCCTTTATCTTTCAAGATAATATTTATTATACCAAAGCCCCTACATCAAGAATTAATGTAACTAATCCATCACCTAAAATTGTTGCTCCTATATATTCCTTTAATTCACGGAAAATACTTCCTAGAGGCTTTATAACTATTTCTTGTTGTCCTAACAAGTCATCTACTAAAAATCCTACACTTTTTTCTGCCACATTTGTTATTACTATAAATCCTTTTTCTATTTTTCTTTCTTCATCAAGTTCTAATAGCTTATTTATCCTAATCAGAGGTATAACATTACCTCTATATATTATAACCTCCTCACCATTAGTTCTTTTTATTAAATCCTCCCTATAATTAATAACTCTATCTATGTACCCTAATGATATAGCCATAGTTTCACTACCAACTTTAACAAGGAGAGCTTGAATTATTTGTAGAGTAAGCGGTAATTTAATTATGAATGTGGAGCCCTTGTCTCTTTCACTTATAACCTCAACTGTTCCACCTAAAGCTCCGATTTTTGTTTTAACAACATCCATACCAACCCCACGGCCAGAAATATCTGTTACCTTATCATTAGTACTAAACCCTTGAAGAAACACCAAGTTTTTTATGTCATTTTCACTCATACCCTCTGTACTTATGCCCATTTTTTCTGCCTTAAGTTTAACCTTTTCTATATTTATCCCTCTACCATCATCTTCAACTCTTATAACAGCTTTTGTACCTTCTTGGTATGCACTCAAAGTTATTACCCCTGTAGAATTCTTATCTTTTAATCTTCTTTCTTCTTTAGACTCTATTCCATGATCTGCAGCATTTCTTATAAGATGTATAAGTGGTTCACCTATTTCATCTATTACTGTTCTATCTAACTCTGTATCTTGACCTTCTATAATAAATTCTATATCTTTATCAAGCTCTAAAGATATATCTCTTATCATTCTTGGGAATCTGTTAAACACTACATCTAAAGGCAACATCCTTATTTTCATTACTAAGTCCTGAATATCTGAAGTAGTTCTAGCTATTTGTTCTAATGTCTCATTTAACTCCACCAACTTATTACCTGAGCTTATTTGCTCTAATCTAGTTCTATGTATTACAAGCTCTGAGACCATGTTCATAAGTTTATCTAGTCTTTCTAAGTCAACTCTTATGGATTGATGGTTTTTTTTATGGTTAACACCGCCTACTCTCTCCAAATCATGACCTTTTATATTTGATTTTGAAGCCTTTATTTGTTCTATTTCTTTTTCAGCAATAAGTATGGTATTAGTTTCTTCAACCTCTTTTATTCCAATAGATGCTAACTCTATCTTATTAACTTCGACATTTCTAACCTCTGAAATATTGTATATAATATGTGATGTATCTTCTTTATCCTTATTTGTAATATAAATTAGTGAAATTTCGAAATCAAAATTTTCATTTTCAATATCTTCTATGCTTGGTACAGATTTTATTACTTCTCCACCTTCCTCCAAGACCTTGAATATTAAAAACGTTCTTGCAGATTTCAACAATGTATTTTCATCTAAAACTATGTGAATTTCTTCAGCATAAAATCCTTTTTCTTCTGCTTGCTTAATAATATTTATATCATACTCATTAAGATCTATTTTGTATTTTGATGGAGTTAATTCTTTAGTTTCTATTTCAGTTAAATTTCCTTGTGATTTTTCATAATGTTCATCAGACATAGATTTCATCTTATTTAAATTTATTTTAGTAACTTCAATCTCTCTTACTTCAGAAATATGAGAGATAATATTAAATACTTCTTCTTCACTCTTAGTTGTAACATAAATTAGTGAGATTTCAAAATCAAAGTTTTCATTTTCAATATCTTCTGTACTTGGAAATGATTTTATTACTTCTCCCCATTCCTCCAAATACTGTAATATTAAAAATACCCTTGCTGATTTTAACAATGTATTTTTATCCAAAACTACATTGATTCTTTCCACATAGAATCCTTTTTCTTGAGCCTTTTTAATAATACTTATATCATATTCGTTAAGATCTATTATATCCCTTTCTATATATTCCTCTGTAGCTTCTTTTGGCTCCATTTCATATTCTGTTCTTTTGTTATGTTCTTTGGATATAGATTCTAATTCATCTATTATATTTTCAATATTCTCTTCATCTCCTATGCCTTCTGATACATTGTTTACCATTTTCTCAAGATTATCAAGACATTGGAAAAGAACTGTTACAACTCTTTCTGTAACTTTAAGTTCCCCTTGCCTAAATCTTTCTAGAACATCCTCCATCTTATGGGTTAATTCTGCTATACTGTTATATCCCATTGTAGCTGCCATTCCCTTTATGGTATGGGCTACTCTAAATATTTCATTTAGCTTATCCATATCATCTGGATTTTGTTCAAGTTCTAATAAGGACTCATTTAAAATTTGAAGGTTATCCATAGACTCTTCTAAGAACATGGACAAATACTGTTGTAAATCCATCTTTCTCCTCCTTATAGCTTCTTATATATAAATGTAGAAGCCTTTTCAAATCCAAAGTTTTTATAATTGTATATACTTTCAGTTGCACCTAAAAAAAGCATACCACCTTGATTTAAAGAGCTACTAAATTTCTTATATATGTCATTTTTCACATCTTGATTAAAATATATAATCACATTTCGACAAACTATAACATCAAATCTCGTATCATATCTGTCTAAAATAAGATCATGTTTCTTAAATTTCACCATGCTTTTTATATTATCATTTAGTATGTACCTTCCTCCTACCACTTTAAAATATTTATATATATCTTCTTTTGACATATTTCTAATATCTGAAGAAATATATTCTCCTTTTTTAGCCTTTTCTAGGATAGTGCCATCTATATCTGTTGCTATAATATTATGAGTTATATCTTTTGATATTTCATCTAATATCATAGCTATTGAGTAAGGCTCTGCCCCAGTAGAGCAGGCAGCGCTCCAAATTTTAAGCGATCTTTTATTAATATGCAATTCTTCTTGAAGTTTTATTTTAAATTGATTGAATATATCTGCGTTTCTAAAAAACTCTGTAACATTTATAGTTATAAAATCTAAAAACCTTTGCCTTTGGCTTTCTTCTTTCTTTAATAAAACTACATAATCTTGAAGATTATCTACACCTATCCTATACATTAAGCTTCGAATCCTTCTATGAAGTTGATTAGATTTATAGGCAGATAAATCTATTCCAAAATCTTTTAAAACCCATTGTTCAAATTGCGAAAAATCCATTTTATCTTCTAACCCCCATAACGCTTCTTACAATATGTAAAGGTATATCTTTTAGTGGCAAAGCTATATCAACCATTCCAGTTGCATAAGCCATCTTAGGCATTCCATATATTATACACGTAGATTCATCTTCTGATATAGTATGTCCACCCGATTTTTTCACCTCCACTGTTCCATTAGCGCCATCCTTTCCCATGCCTGTTAATATGATACTCATAAGGCTGGATCCATAAGCCTTTGAAGCTGATATAAAGAGCTTATCTACTGCTGGTCTCACTCCCCAAAGAGTTTTATCAGTATTAAGATAAATTTTCTTATCTTTACCTACCTCTAAATGAAATCCGCCAGGAGCTATATATATCTTATTCTTTTCTATACTTTCCCCATGAACTGCTTCCACAACATCTATATTGCTATTATTATTAAGTCTTTTAGAAAAGGCTTTAGTAAAGCCAGCTGGCATATGCTGTACAATTATAATGGGAACTCCAAGCTTTGGGGGAAGTGATTTAATTATTGTATGTAGTGATTTAGGTCCTCCTGTAGATGCTCCAATAACTATTGCTTCTATTTTTTTTGTTGCATGATTCCGTCCACTTTTTATCAGATCTTTATCTTCTTTTAAAGACTTTACTATATTTCTATATTCATTGTTCCTATTAATTCTTCCTAAACTCTTCTTATTATATGCCAATCTTATTTTTTCAGTTAGATCATCTAAAACCTTGTCTATATCCAAAGAAATACTACCTGAAGGCTTGGGTATAAAATCAAAAGCCCCAGCTTCAAGACATTCCATAGTTAATTCTGCACCTCTTTTGGATATACTACTCAACATTATAACTGGTATGCTTATATTTCTTAGTTTCAACTCTTTTAAAGCTTCTATCCCGTTCATCTTAGGCATTTCAACATCCAAGGTTATTACATCCGGATTCTGTGTTTCAAGTTTTGATAGTAATTCTTGTCCATTTCTAGCTATACCAATAACTTCTATATCTAATTGCCGATTTAGCATATCAGATATAATCTTTCGCATTAGGGCTGAATCATCTACTACAATCACTTTAATTTTATTCAAACTTTATCAACCCCATCATAATTCTTTTATTCCTATGCCTATAGTTCTTATATATACGATACCACTGGAAGTATCTAATATCATGGTTCTGCCTTTGTTTCCACCTACATCTGTAGATATAATAGGTATTGATAATTGGGCTAAACTTTGTCTTACAGCTATTTCATTTCTACTTCCTATGTCATTTATCTTGTTTTTATCTGCGAAATTGAACATAGATGCTCCTCCTGCTATTTTAGCCTTTATATTTACCTTCTTAGCCCCTTCCTTTTCCATTCTCTTTAAAAGTAATGGTATTCCCAAATTTGCAAATTTAAAAGGATTATTTATTTTACTAAATTGAGTACTATCAGGTAATATAATATGAACTAATCCCCCTAGCGCTATATTCTTATCATATAATGCTATCCCTATACAAGATCCTAACCCTACTGTAATTATTTCCCCTGGTGAGTTTACCGTATTAGCTTCTCCAATCCCTACTCTAATTTTATTACTTTTCATCATATCCCTTTATACCATATTTTTCTTTTCCTGTTCTGTAAGAATATTTCCCAAATTCAATAATATCATTATATTTCCATCTAGCCTTATAAGGCCTTTAATATATCTTCTAGAAATAGAAGTCACTATGCTTGGGGGATTTTCTATATCTTCTAATCTTATATCTTTAACTTCTGAAACTACATCTACTATCATACCTATTTTCTGCTTATCTTGCTTTACTACTATTATTTTTGTATCTGTATTTTTTACTGCCTCTGGAATTTTAAACTTCTTAACTATACTTACTACCGGCAATATGTGGTTCTCATAGCTTATCACACCATCTATAAAATCAGGTGCATCAGGAAGTACTGTAGGTTTTTCATAACCTAATATTCTTTCAACTTCCATTATATCTGTAGCATAACTTTCTCCATTTAAGTTAAAGACTAAAACCTTAATATATCTTTCATCCATGTAATCTAATCCCCCTATAACTTTAATCTATCTATAACAATATTGCCATCACTCCCCATATATGCATGTACATTTTTACTTGGGATTTCTAATACGCTCTCTTTTTCACCAAAGACAAAAGTAGTGTTTTGATAAGCAGTATCTACATATATATGTCCTTTAGCTTCCACTACCAGAGTTGTAACTACACCAGCAGGACTCCCCACAACCCTAGCTTTTATTTCTTTTTTAGCACTTATTCGCCCACCCCTTGATATAGCCCCTGGCTGTTCAAAGTATATCCCATTATTTGAAGAAATATTAGAAATATATTGACCTTTACCTTTAAAAATCACGTTCCCTGTACTGTGAATATTAGAGTCTTGGCAATAATTCAAATTGACATTTATCGGTATATTTAAATTATTATTAAATAGTTCTATGTTTTTTTTAACCATAAATATTATATCATTCACTTCACTATAATGTTTTATCTCTAAAGGCCCTAGTCCTATGATCTTTTTCTTAATAATATCTATAAGTTCTGTGTCATAATCTTGTTCCATAAGAGAGTCTCTTATTATATTCATACATATTTTTGATGTATTTTTAAACTTGGTATCTATTAAGCCTTTAATAATACTACCATCATTAGCTTCTTTCTTACCTAACTTAAACCTCTTTATTTCTAAAAAACCTTTCATTATACCTTCTAATGTAGTTAAAAGTGTAATTAAATTATTAATGTAATTTAATTTTAATACGTCAGTCCCTCCACCATATACCTTAGACAACATAACATTACCCTTTATAGTGATATCCCCTTTACTTATTATCTCTGATGACTCTATATACCCATCTATAACCACAGTACTTCCGCCTTCAACTTTCATTCCCTCCATCACGTTACCTTTTATAACTATGTGTTCTGAGAATTTTATATCTCCGGTTTTCAAGCTTACATCTGACGGTACTTCATGTACCCTTTTCACAAAAAAAGATCCGTTTTTAAAAGAAGCTTTTCCTTCTACTAAAGATATTATTTTATTTCCATCTTCAGAAAGAATGCATCCCTCTGCCGCTCTAAAGATAATAGATTTAGGCACCTTAAACTGTAAAATTTCACCTTTTACATTCTTACCATCTATGCCCTTTTTACCCTCTTTTTTTTCAGCAATTACATCATCTTTTTTGAAGGACTCTACAGTTCCTATACTTTTATAATCTACAGTGCCAATTTCATTTTCTTTAAACTTATTTTTATCTTTGCCAAATTTAAATTCTATATAATCTTGTTCTTGATCTGTTGGCAAAATGCCCTCAGCTATAAGTACATTATTATGCTCTCTTTCCCTCACTATTTTTTCTATTATTTCCTCTCTTATTCCAAAAACAATATTCAATGATACTAAAGCTTCTTTTATTTCTTGTTCAGTGTAAAAGGGTAAATGTATTTTTTCTTCTTCAACGTGTATATTTAACCTCTTAACATCAGAAGTATCCTTGACTTTATAAATTATTTTAGGAATGAATTCTGTACTTAAATATGCTTTCATCTTATTTTTATCTGAAGAAAATTTAATTTCTAAATTTCTTTTTGGCACAATATTATCTTGAATTATAGTAAATTCTATATTAGTTTCACTGAATACCTCTTTTTCTTCTTCTATCTCTTCGCCATTAACTTTAATAATTAAATTTTTACATGGATTTATCTTTGCAGGTTGGCCTCCATTTTCAGGATTTAAAACATAAACTTCTCCATTTTTAATACCAATAACTCCATCTTTTTTTTCTATTATATCTATTTTGTCATTTTCACTTTTCAGTAGGACATTAATTACTACTCTCTTTTTAAATAAGCCTCTTTTTTCTTCAATGATATCATAATTTAAATCATTAATAGGTGTATTTAGATCCTTGCTAGCTTGCAAAAGACACTTTTCAAGAGTAGAAGATGAATAAGTTTTCTCCATCATATTAGCCCCCCAATATATTCAACTTTATAATTAAAATTATAACACAATGTAAATGTTTTTCATATATATTATTTAATTAGACTTAACTTTCATTTAAACTTTTGTACATTGTATTATTCTAATTTATTAAGTATCGTCTATTATCTCCAATAATTTATATAATCTTTCATTTTTTCACGATATTTATTAATTATTATTTTTATTATAGCATTTTGTGTAGAATTTAATGAATTTTCATCTATATATTTTATAGGGAGTACACTTGGAGATGTCCCTGATATAAAAGCACCATCTAAGTTCCTTACATCTTCATACATATATCCTTCTTCTTTGACCTTTATTTTATTTTCTAAGCATATTTCTAGAATTTCATCTCTTGTTATTCCGGGTAAAACTTCTGAAATAGGTGATGTTATTACAAAATCCCCTTTTATAAAGAATATATTAGACTTGCTGCCTTCTGTTATTTTTCCATTTCTATCTACCAATATAGCTTCGTAAACCTCTTTACTATTTATCTTTTCATTAACTTTTTCTCTAAAATCATCGTTTACAATCTTAGCATTAGGGTTATCTCTTTCTCCGTGATAAAGAATAGTCCTTACTCCTTCTTTATAGTCTGATTCTCTGGGATATGCATGTTTTATATAAAAGAGAGTAAAATCCTTTTTAGGTTTATCAGCATTAATAACAAGTTTTATATTGCCATCAACTTTACCATTAGTTTCTATAAGCTTCTTTATATAACCTTTGCAGGTTTCATAGCTATAAGGTAAATCCATATCAATTAATTTCATTGACTTTTGCATTCTTTTTATGTGCTTTTCAAAAAATAGAGGAACTCCATTTATAACCCTTATAACTTCATATACATTTATACCACTATATATAGAATTGTTATTAAAGTCAGCACACTTTTCAACTCTTCCATTTTGGATTAAAAACTCATTTATACAATCCACCATAAAATATATACAGGTTATGAAAATCATATTAAAACATAGCCTCTCCCTTCTTATATTTTTTTATATTATGATTTTTTTAGTTTATAATGTTTTTAGATAATATTTAGGCCTACAAGAGTTATTACTAGCCAATATTCACTGTCTATTTACTGTTATTTTTAAATCCTTATAATAAACCCTATTTATATCTACTTCCAATTTAATATTTTTATTCCTTTACTGTCTTTCTTAAAATTTATGAGATATGGGTTTCCTACCAAATCAAATAAAGGTTTATCTGAGAGAGAATCTGAAAACATATAAGACCCTTTGTAATCCACTTCTATATTTTCTTTAATAAGCTCTTCTTTTAGTCTTTTTACCTTTTCCTCACCCTTGCAATTTACTCCATCTATTCTTCTAGTATGTCTCCCACCGCTAGTTATATACTTAGTGCCTATTATTTTATCTACTTCTTTTATGTTATAAAATTCATTTAAATAAAATTCTGGTGAAGCAGATATTAAATAAATAAGATATCCCTTAGATTTCATTTTGTTTATCATATCAATAGCATCTTTATACACTATACTGCTCAATCTCTTACTATAAAATTCTTTTACTAGCTTATCTACCTGTTTTTCTTCCATACCCTCAATAAATTTTAAAAAGGTTTCCTTTGTCTTTTTTTCATCAAAAACTTTAGCAAGAAACATAACACCCGAAAGCAAAGCTCTTGGAATATATTTAATGTTTTTTAAATCTTTTTTTATCATAAATTTAAAAAACTCCATTAAAGTTTCTTTTTTAGTTAACGTATAATCTATATCAAATATCGCAAGCTTAACCATAATTAAATATACCACCTACCTCTAAAAATAACTTTATAGAAAAAAACTGCTGCAAAAGCAGCAGTTTAGTATTCTATTTTATTCTTCTTCTTGATCTTCTTCTTCTAATATTGTTTCATAATACTTTGAAACTTCTTCGAATTCTGTATCTTCTGGTATAACGAGTTCTCCATCTTCACCTACTGATTTAAATAAGTATACGGATCCGTCAGTTGGATTTTGAACTAGAACATATGGTCCTTCTTTGTATTAAAATACATCTAAAACTTACAATGGGCTAACATTTCCATCTTCGTCGTCTAAATCAACTACGAAAGATTCAAATTCATTTTCTCCGCAACCACAGCCGCATCCTTCGTGGTCATGATCATGTCCGTGGTCTTCTGATCCACATCCACAACCTGTTTGTTCTTCGCTATTATCTCCACAGCCACAACCGCAACTTGTTTGATCTTCAGTATTTTCTCCACAGCCGCAACCACATTTTTTTTGTTCTTCGTTATTCATATAATCTCTGAACTTTAATTAAACTTATAGTTTAATAAAAGTTCAGATTTTCACCTCCTTAACTCTTATGTATTCATTTTAA
Source organism: uncultured Clostridium sp. (assembly GCA_964474485.1). Lineage (GTDB taxonomy): Bacteria > Bacillota > Clostridia > Clostridiales > Clostridiaceae > Clostridium_L. The sequence continues at coordinate 21,045 of CAYYWN010000009.1, forward strand.
CCTTAAACCATAAATAATAAAAGGTTTTTTTGAAAAATTATTTGCTTTGCTTATTAAAAGTTTATTATTATAAATTATTAATTAAAAAAAGACTGCCCTTAGGACAGCCTTTTTTTATAAACTATTGTTGACTCGCAAGTTTTTTGTAACCATCTAATCTTTCTTTAGCATCTTGTTCAGTCTTAGCAAATAATTCTTCTGCAAAGTCTGGATATGCTTTTTGTAATGAAGCATATCTAACTTCTCCTAGTAAGAAGTCTCTAAATGGAATCTTTGGTTCTTTTGAGTCTAAGCTAAATGCATTCTTTTCTCCACCTCTTAAAGTTGGATTATATCTGTATAAAGCCCAATATCCACTGTCTACTGCCAATTTAGATTCTAACTGACTATTTCCCATTCCAGCTTTAATACCATGATTTATACATGGTGAATATGCTATTATTAAGGATGGTCCATCATATGCTTCTGCTTCTGCAATAGCCTTTAATGTTTGATTTTTATCTGCTCCCATAGATATTTGAGCTACATATACATATCCATAAGTCATAGCTATCATTCCAAGATCTTTTTTCTTAGTTCTCTTACCTGAAGCAGCAAACTTAGCTATAGCAGCTGTTGGAGTAGCCTTTGAAGATTGACCTCCTGTATTTGAATATACTTCTGTATCAAATACAAGTATGTTTATGTTCTCGCCAGATGCAAGCACATGATCAACTCCTCCAAATCCTATATCATAAGCCCAACCATCTCCACCAAAGATCCAATGTGATCTCTTAACTAAGAAATCCTTATTAGATATAATATCTTTAGTTAAGTTGTTTTGCTCTTCCTTTGATACAGCTGCAATTACTCTATCTGACCTATCTCTTGTACCTTCTCCGTTGTCTATATTTTCTAACCAATCTTTAAGTATTGATTTTGTATCTTCACTAATATTACCTTCCATTAACGCCTTAATAGTTGAAGCTAATTTTTCTCTCATAGCTTTAACTCCAAGGAACATACCCATTCCGAATTCAGCATTATCTTCAAATAATGAGTTAGCCCATGATGGACCATGTCCATTATGATTAGTAGTATATGCTGTAGCTGGTGCTGAAGCTGCCCATATAGATGAACATCCGGTAGCATTTGCTATCATCATTCTATCTCCAAATAATTGAGTTACAAGCTTTGCATAAGGTGTTTCTCCGCAACCAGCACATGCTCCTGAGAACTCAAGAAGTGGTTGTTCAAATTGACTTCCTTTAACAGTTGACTTAGTCATTGGGTTAGCTTTTGGTGAAAGTGACATTGCATAATCCCAATTTTCTGTTTGGTGTAACTGCTCATCAATTGGTTTCATTATTAAAGCTTTTTCAGGTGCTGGACATACTTGAGCACAATTTCCACATCCAGTACAATCAAGAGGACTTATTTGTATTTTGAAGTTTAACCCTTCAAAAGTCTTTCCTCCAACTGCTTTCTTACTTTCAAATCCTTCTGGAGCATTTTTTGTTTCTTCCTCGTTTAATAAGAATGGCCTTATTACAGCATGTGGACAAACATATGCACATTGGTTACATTGTATACATTTATCTATTTGCCATTCAGGAACGTTTATAGCTATTCCTCTTTTTTCAAAGGCTGATGTTCCACTTGCAAATGTTCCATCTTCCATTCCAACAAATGTACTAACAGGAAGACTATCCCCCTCTAATCTATTCATAGGATAAACTATTTTTTCTATAAATGCTGGAACTTCTTTTTTAGCTTTAGCTTCTTCACTCTTAGCATCTTTCCATGAGGTAGGCACATCTATTTTGGTTATTGACTCTATACCTTTATCTATAGCAGCGTTATTCATATCTATAACCTTTTGTCCTTTTTTACCGTAGGACTTTATAACTGCATCTTTTAAGTATTTAACTGCATCCTCTACTGGAATTATATTAGCAAGCTTAAAGAATGCTGATTGCATTATCATGTTTATTCTTCCACCAAGACCTATTTCTTGTGCTATTTTAACAGCATTTAATGTATATACATGTATATCATTTTCTGCTATATATCTCTTATATTCAGCTGGAAGATGAATATCTAATTCTTCTGGTGTCCAAATTGTATTTAAGAAGAAAGTACCACCTTTTTTTAATCCTTCTAATACAAAATACTTATATACATAAGCTTGATTGTGACAGGCAATAAAGTCTGCTTTATTTATTAAGTATGGAGATTTAATAGGTGCCTTACCAAATCTTAAGTGTGATACCGTAACTCCACCTGACTTTTTAGAGTCATAAGAAAAATATCCTTGAGCATACATGTCTGTATGGTCTCCAATAATTTTTATAGCACTCTTATTAGCTCCAACAGTACCGTCTGATCCAAGTCCCCAGAACTTACAAGCTTTTGTTCCTTTTGGAGTTGTATCTATATCTTCTTTTGGAAGTTCAAGCGATGTATTTGTTACATCATCGATTATTCCTATAGTAAACCCATCTTTTGGTGTTTCTTTATTTAAGTTTTCATATACACTTGCTATTTGTGTAGGTGTTGTATCTTTTGATCCAAGACCATATCTTCCACCAACTATAACTGGAAAGTTTACTCTTCCGTAGAATGTATTTTTAACATCTAAGAATAAAGGCTCTCCTGGAGCACCTGGTTCTTTAGTTCTATCTAAAACTGCTATCTTTCTAACTGTGCTTGGCATAGCTTTAATTAATCTCTCCATTGAAAATGGTCTAAATAATCTAACCTTTACTAGTCCAACCTTTTCTCCAGTTGCATTTAAGTAATCTATAGTCTCTTCAATAACTTCTGTTACAGAACCCATAGCAACTATTACTCTTTCTGCATCTGGTGCTCCATAATAATCGAAGCAATGATATTCTCTCACTGTAAGTTTTGTTATTTCTTCCATGTGACTTTCAACAAGTTCTGGAATTGAATCATAGAATTTGTTTACAGTTTCCCTTTTTTGAAAATAAATATCTGGATTTTGAGCTGTACCTCTAGTTACTGGATGATTTG
>CAYYWN010000010.1:0-22887 GCA_964474485.1 uncultured Clostridium sp.
TTCGACTGGCCAAATATAAAATTTGGAGTCTCACTTAAGTTTTGATTTTAATACTGATTTAGATAGAGGAATATAAAGTGCCACAGCGACAAATATAGAGAATGAACCATTTATAAGAGTTGCAGGTAAACTTACTGCTGAACTTAACACTGCTGGCACAAAGGCACTCCCTGCAAATAAAAGAGTTACTAATCCAAATAAAAACTCTCCAACTAAATTAAAGGCTATACCTGCTACAGCACCTAAAACCGCATATTGAATCTTAACAGATAGATTCTTAGATAAAAAGCATACAATCCCTAAGGTTGATCCAAGAATAAGTGAGAATATATATAGCACAGGATTAATTACTAGCTTCTCTTGAATTCCTGCAACTACTATTTCGTTTCCATTGGTAATTGATACCATTAAAAGAGCTATTCCTATTACAATAAGGGTAAGTGAAGCAATTCTTAACCATTTTATTGGAGACTTTGCATCCTCTTTATTTCCCTTTGATGCAACCACACCTACAATTGCTCCAATACCAAACTTTAATAATATAGTTTTTGGAACACTAGATGCATAACCGTTCATTAAGTCAAATAGTCCCATTCCAATAGAACCTGAAAGTCCTCCTATAGTACCTGTAAAAAGAAGTGCTGCTAATATTACAAACATATTTCCCATGTGTAAAAACGGCTTACCTACAGGTGATGGAATTGGTATCTTAAAAAACAATGCCACATAACAAAGAGCAGCAAAAAGTCCAATTAGAACCATAGTACGTGTAGAAAATTCATTTTTTCTTGTAGTCATTTTAACTCCCCCCGAATTTATAAATTAATTTTATTTATTAAGATTATCTATTTATTAAGATTTTTTTGAATATCCATAATAAACTGCTGCAATCTACTTTCAAAGTCTACCCCGTAATTAGTTGGAGTTCCTCTTTTATAAGTAATCTCCGTTGAAGATTTAACTAAATCTACTGCAATCTTTATTGATTTATTTATGCTAATTCCTCTAACCATGGCTGCCACAAAAGCACTACTAAATAGATCTCCAGTACCGTGATAACTTCCTGGTGTTCTTTTTGTAAATGCATAGTGAACTTCATTAGTTTCTTTGTCATAAGAAGCTGCACCTACTTCTCCTTCTTTAAATGATACACCTGTAAGTACAACTTTTGATGGTCCCAAATCAGAAAGCCTTTTTAATAAACCTTCTACATAATCACAGGTATAAGGTGGCTCAATATACTTTTCCTTTAATAATAAAGTGGCCTCCGTGAAATTTGGTGTTATTATATCTGCAAATTTACAAATCCCTAGAAATCCTTTACACATTTCTTCATCAAGTCCTGTATAATACTCCCCATTATCCGCCATTACAGGATCTATCATTACTAAGGTTTTATTATCTTTAAGTAAGGATATAATGTGTTCTACGGACTTTGCTTGACTTGCACTACCAAGATAACCTACATATATAGCATCAAACTCTAGTCCTAATGACTCCCAGTGCTTTGCCATAGGATACATGTCCTCGCTTAAATCTCTAAAAGTATATCCTGTAAATCCACCTGTGTGTGTAGAAAGTATAGCTGTTGGCATACATGCACATTCTATTCCTGCAACAGAAATTACAGGTAATGCCACTGTCAAAGAACATTTCCCAAAACCTGATAGATCATGAATAGCTAGAACTCTTTTTAATTCCTCCAATTTAAATCCCCCTTTTGATAATATATATTTCTCTAATTAAATTTTAAATACACTGCCATGGTTATTAAAATTAATAGATAAATTAAATAACAGTAATAATATATGCTTGAATATTTTTCATCTCTTCTATATACTATACATAATATTTGTCGTTGTTGAAATGTACAAAAACTAAAATTTTAACAGGTACAGTTTTAATGTGGAGGGAGTTTTTATATGAGCAAATCAAGTGTAAGAACACTAAATCAAAATAATTCTCGTGATGTTCCATTATACATTCAACTTTATATTCATTATAAAGGTCTGATTTCTTCTGGCACCCTTAAATCAGAAAGCAAGCTCCCATCTATAAGAAGGTGTTCAAAGGAAAGAATGATAAGTCGTACTACGGTAGAAGCAGCATACTTACAGTTAGCTGCAGAAGGATATATTACGTCACGCCCTGGAAGCGGATTTTATGTAAATGACTTAAATTATATGGATATTCAAAAGCATTCACCAATAGAGGTTAAAAAAGCTAATGTAAAATCTAAAACATTATACGATTTTGCTACTTCTGCAGTAGATTATAAAAGCTTTAACTTTGATTTATGGAGTAGATATATGAAAAGTGCACTTCGCAATGGAGAAAGACTTTTATCTTATGGAGACCCTCAAGGTGAGTATGATCTTAGGGTTGTATTATCAAAGTATGTGGGCGATCGAAGGGGTGTTATATGTACACCTGAACAGATTGTAGTTGGAGCAGGTGTACAAAGTTTATTACAAATCTTATGTTCTCTTACTGGACTTCGTTCCCCAATTTCCTTTGCTGGTGGTAGCTTTAAGCAAGCAAGAGCTGTATTTTCAGATAGAGGCTTTGAGACTTTAAGCTACGATAATATTACCAATGATTTATCCAGCTTTGATAAAGATAAAGTAAAAATAATATATACCTCTCCCTCACATATAACCCCTTGGGGAGATGTTATGCCCATGCAAACAAGACTTGAACTATTATCCTTTGCAAAGACTAATGACTGCTTAATAATTGAAGATGATTATGATAGTGAATTTAGGTATTACAGCCGTCCAGTGCCATCACTACAAGGTTTAGATGGAGGAGAAAAGGTTATATATATGGGTACCTTTTCAAGATTATTGTTACCTTCTTTAAGAATTAGCTTTATGGTTTTATCTAAAGAATTAACAAATACTTATGCAAATAGAGGCAGAATATATAATCAAACTGCATCAAAGACTGATCAAATTGCTCTGTGTCAGTTTATTAGAGATGGTCACCTATCAAAACAAATAAAAAAGGCAAGAAAGCTTTATATGATTAAAAGTCAACAGCTATGTATTACTATAGATAAGGTGTTTGGAGATAAAGCCAAGGCGCTTCCTGGTTCAGGTGGATTCTTAATTCAAATGGAAGTTAAAAGTGAGCTTTCATCTAAGGACCTAGAGAAACGTGGAGCAGATGTAGGGGTTCTGGTACGTTCTTTTAACTCTGTAAATGAAGGTAACTATCCAAGATTACTATTATCTTGTTCTGGAGTTTCGGAGGATAACTTTGAGGAGGCATTAATCTTACTTAAGAATGAGTTTTTCAAATAATACTTGGCACTTAATTTCTTATTCTTATTATACAACTTGAATATAAACCTGCAATAAATGTTCACTATCTTCTTTTGATAATGAATCATCAATTAAAAATATCTCATAAGAATTACCTATAATTTTGAATTCTTTTTCTTCTATATAATTAAATAATCTATTATAGAGCTTTTCTAAGTTGTAAGTATCTCCCTTTTGCCATCCGATAATATATTTTCCTTTTGGTTTCACCATTGTAGCCTTAGAGTGAAAATTATCACTAAGCTTCACAAAGATATAATCTGGAGTAATGTCTTTAGATTCCAATTTTGTTCTCTCAATTATATGTCCATATACACAACTCCCCATATTACCTTGTAAATTAGCCCTATAAACCAAGTCATGCCAATAAATATGTCCCTCTTTATCATTAATATCTTTTAATAAAGGACTTATAGCAAGTAGTTCCTCGTCACAAAAGACAACCTTTATTTCTTCTATAGGACTTGAAAGAGCCTTTTCTAGCATCTGAATTCTTTCTTTTGTAACCTCACTTATATCCTTAAACTTTCTAATCCTTTCATCAATTTCTTCTGTTTGTTTTTGAAATAATTCTAGCATTATTTCTGGTGTTCTATTTTCAATATACCTCTTAATTTCTTTTAATGGCACTTTAAGCCTTTTAAAAGAAAGGATTATTTCAAAAGTGTAAAGTTGATCATATGAATAATAACGATATCCATTCTCTTTAACAACCTCAGGACAAAAAAGTCCTATATCATTATAATAAAATAATGTTTTCTTAGGAATATCAAAAGACTTTGCAAACTCTCCTGTAGTTAAATACAACTGTAGATCTTCATTCATAATTTTCCTCCTCTATTGACTGTTCCCTTACTGGATGCTTTATTATACAATAGTTGCTTAAATTATGTCAAATAAGAAGGAGGCCCATTATGAATAATAATTTAAATAAACAATTTTGGAAATATGTAATACCTTCCATGTGTATAACGACATTAGGAGTCTTTTATGGTATTGTAGATGGTTTTTTTATTGGTAGAACTGTAGGTGATGCTGGTTTAGCCGCTATCAACATGGCATGGCCCATTACTGCCTTAATTACAGCTACGGCTACAGGCATTGGTATTGGTGGTTCGGTGCTTATGTCTACAAGACAAGGCGAAGATAATACTATAGGCGTTAGAAAATCAAGAGGTAATACAATTTTCCTTTTGGTTATCCTTACCGTATTATATACGTCTATATTTTCAATATTTACAAGACAAATTCTTTCTTTCCTTGGTACAAAGGATGAGGTTCTTAAATTAGCATTAGAATATACTGTAGTAATTGCATTTGGTTGCGGCTTTCAAATATTTTCTATAGGAATTAATCCAATACTAAGGAATAGTGGAAAACCCAACTTAGCGATGTCTTTTATGATTATAGGGCTAATTGTAAATATAATATTAGATGGAGTATTTATACAGGTATTTGGTTGGGGTTTATTTGGTGCAGCTTTTGCTACAGTTGTTGCCCAAGGTTTTGCTGCTATTCTTAGTTTAATAGCACTATTTACTGATAAAGAACGTCCAATATATATTATAGATTGTAAACCAGATAAATTAACTCTCCAAAATATATTCAAAATAGGCGTTTCACCTTTTGGTCTTTCTTTTGCTCCATCTGCAATTATCATAATTACAAATTGGCAAGCACTTAATTACGGTGGTACTACAGCCGTTGCTGCCTATTCTATCTTGAGCTATGGGGTAGTAACAATACAATCAATGTTACAAGGTGCTGGAGACGGTGTTCAGCCACTCATTAGCTATTACAACGGTGCAAAAGATCAGGAGGCTATATCCTATCTACAAAAAAAGACATTACAGTTTACTATGGTTGTTGCAGGTATTCTGACTGTTGTATTTATTTTGATACGTAAGATGTTTCCAGTTATCTTCGGTGCTTCTTTAGAGGCATCTACAATTGTTTACTCAGGTATGCTTATTTCAAGCCTTTCATTTGTATTTACTGGCCTTAATAGGTTCACCTGCGCTCTCTTTTATGCTGTTAATAGATCAAGGTCATCCAACTTATTGGTGTATTTAGAACCATTGATAATATCGCCCATACTTTTATTTCTTCTACCAATTATATGGGGAACCAATGGAATCTGGATTGCATTACCTGCTACTCAAATTATTATTTCTATTATTTCAATCTATCTTCTAAACAGATATAAAAAGGAAATAAAACTACAACCATAACATATAGACAATAAGAATTTAATCTTTCTACTATATGATTCTTGATACATATAGTAGAAAGATTATTAAAAATAAAGTAGCTTTAAGCACCGCCCTTAAATTATCTAATGCCTCCGTTGCACAAACTTGCATCTTATTAGGTCTTAATGTATATTTGCATATAAAAAAATATTATTCTTAACTTTTTATTATTTGCAAATATACTGTATATGTTCTATGTCTAAGTTATAATATGCCATATCCTTAATGTATTGTGGTGCATCTATTGTTGCTACTGAGTGCTTGTATTTAGATAGCATTTCTAAATCATTTTCGCTATTACCTGCTACTAATATAAAGTCTACATTGTATTCATTCCACTCACATATCTTATGTATTCCAGATGTTTTGCTGGCACTGTGATGTTGCACATAGCTTTTTTGATTTTCCCCTGTAACTTGTATATTATTATACCGTGGTAGTTTACGTCCAATACTACTAGGAAGTACTATTCTAATAATGTTTTGTTGATCTATCTTGTCTATAATAAGGTACTTAGATCTTAGCTGTTTTATTTTTAGGTGCTCTAGTATTTCTTTAGCTTGTATTTTATGTACTAATGTTTTATCACTGATTTTATCTATGATATATGCTCCGTTAGAAAATACTCCACCAGATATATTTCCCCATATACTTTTGCACTTTTTTCGTGCCTCATCATATGATAAGGATGTAGCTAGGTATATAGGCGCATATCTTTCTAGATTTAGTATGCTCTCTACTGCCGTACTACGTATATTCCCTCTTGAATCTGTTAGTGTTCCATCTATATCTAAAAACATGGCCTGAAATTTTTTTCTAAATGGAATTCTTACTGGTAATAACTCCCCAAAGAAATTTTCTAATTTAGTTTTTTCTAAGTTAGAATATGCCAAATAACAATCACATAACTTTCGAGTGCAAGTAAATTTATGGTTAAATGATTGTTCCTCACCATGATATATATTGTATAGTATTTTTCTATTTACATGACAAGGCATTACATCTCCATTAGCTTCTATAAAAAATCTGCTGCGAGATGCTGAGCACTCGTCATATAACTTTGTAGATGGACTCAATATTTTATTTGCATTTGTGCTTTTCAGTCTAATACTATTAAGTTCATATTCAAACAGAGGATCTATATGTTTCAATGCTCGGATGTCCTCTGATGAATACTTGCCTTTTTGCCTAGCTAAGCCGTTGATCCAAAGATATATTTTAGGATCTAACTTTTCCTTTAGCTCTAATATTTTATCTATTGCGCCTGGTATAGCTACTATCCCTACGCTTATATCTAAATATTTATGTAGGTAGTTAGCTTTTTTTCCAAATTCTTCAACTGAAACCATTGTAGAATGAAAGCTTGCCCAAAGTTTTATCTTATCTAGTGAAACTCCTTTTTCTTGAAGTTTAGATAAAAGCAATTTATGGTCAAAACTTAAGTTTGTCTGTATGCTTACGTATTTAATTTTTTCTAATTGTGCAAATTTAACCAGATAATCCATGTAATATTCATGTATCATGCCTTCACCATATGGTGTGAAAAATATAGATATAGTAGAATTAAAGATAGTTTTTTGTATAAAATCAAAAAAATTTTGTAGAGATTGTTTGTCTTTTTGTATTTCTATGTGGCTATATTTTTTTTTTGCAAATGGACAGTAATCGCATGTATAGTTACATGATGATATGTATCCTCTATAATATAAATGCTTTGCTCTTTTAATCATTTTTATTGTTCTCCATTTGCTTTTTCACTGTGTTAGATATTAACATAGGTCCTATATAGTCTGATAAGGACATTCCTTTGTCTGTAAGTCTTATATGAGTATTTGTGCGTTTTGCCCAACCTTTGTTTTGTATATCTTTTAATAGAGTAAAGTCATATTCTGGTTCTTTTCCAAATATAGTTTTATAATCTACTATACTGATTCCACTATTATGTAGTAGATTTTTTATTATAAATCTTCTTTTTTGTTCTTCTTCATTAAGTATATATGTACTAAGATCTCCAAAGAAATCCTGTCTTTCTATATAATTTTGTAAGTGTTTGCTACATTTTTTTTGATCTGAGGTGTAAGGCTCACAAAAATGTATATTATTTAAGTAGGTTCTTCCACCACATCCTAATGATATCATGTTTTCAAATCCACAACTAAGGTTACTCAAAGGAGGATTTTTCACAAATCTTCTCATAGATATTTGATGATATCCGTGAGATTTGAGATATGTGCTAATTTCGAAATACATTTCATATTGTAGCTGTCTTTCTATGATAAACTTCCCATGTATTGCAGTATTAGGCTTTTGATAAAGTGGATATACAAATATTTCATCTGGCTCATATAACAGTGCCATTTTGGCAGAATATAATAAGGTATCTATAGTTTGATTTGGTATTCCATATATGAGGTCAATATTTATGTTTTCAAATCCATAGATTTTGATTAGTTCTAAAGCTTTATGTGCTTTATTTACTGAGTGCATTCTTTGTAGCACGTCTATTTCTTTTTGTACAAAGGATTGTACTCCTATACTTATTCTATTAGTATTCTTATTGTATAGATAATCTAGCTTTTCTTTAGTAGTTTGATTTGGTGAAGTTTCTATAGATACAAATACTTGCTTTGGATCTATTTTATAGTCTTTAATAGCCAATTCAAATAGTGTGTTTAGCTGTTTTGTGCTAAGTATAAGAGGTGTACCTCCCCCAAATACTAATGAGTCAAATCTGATATTTTTTACATCTAATTCATGTTTCAGTTGATTACTATGTCTTTTTATAGCATCTATATAGCTATCTATTTTATTTTGACTTCCTATAGGCATGGAAAATAGGTTGCAATATCCACATTTGCTGTCACAAAATGGTATGTGAAAGTATAGCCCAATAGGATATTGATCTATATCTAAGTTGTAATCTTTTAGATTCATTCTACTTATATTTTGGTAGCTAGTTTTATGAGGATAACTATACATATATTGTTTATATATATTTTCATATTTCATCTGTGCACTCTCCTAAAAAGAAGTGTTTATATGGTACTGTATATACTATTTCATGAGATAGGCAGTGAAAGTTATATCCGTCTTCTCCATAACAGCTTCCATGATCTGAGCATGTAATTACAAACGTCTTCCCTCTTTTTCTAAACATGTCAAATAATCTATCTATATGCGAATCTACATACCTTAGCGCTGCTGCATGTGTATCTACATTATCTTCTCTCTCACCTTCTAAATAAAAGCTATTGGGATAGTGAATACTGTCTATATTAACATACATAAATATTCTTTGATCTGGACTATATTTGTCTAGTTTTTTCTCTATAAAGTTAAGTTGATTTTCAAAGCTTTCTTTTATGTGGCAACTAAATGATGGATGCCAATAACTATGTTTAAACATTCTTGGAAGTATTCTATTGATTTCTGTTCGTTTATTGAAAAACCCTACTCCACCTATGCATAATGTTTCGTATCCTACCTTTTCTAGACCTTCTATAAAACTAGATCCTTCGAATAAAAATGCTGACTTCGGCGTTGCCATACTGGAAGAGAAGTCTTTTGGAATAAAAAGTCTTTCCCTTTCAAATAATGGTATAGGCTCTGCAAGAGTTGGAAGCGATCCTACGAACATAGCCGTATGGGATGGAAATGTATAGTTGCCAGGAGCGTGGCATTTGCGCCACTTGCCATAGCGATTGAGTACAGGCGTATTATTATTTTCTTGTTCTTCATATGCTACATCGTATCTTAGTGTATCTAAACAAACAAATAGTATGTCATATTCCCCAACTATTTTGTTCATGTTAACTGAATACTTAGCATTTTTTACGTCTCCAATAGCTTTTTTAGGTACTTCATTACTTATTTTCGTCACTTTTGATCATCCTTATCACTTGATTTGTGTATATTTTGTTTTCATTAAATATATCATCATATATTAAATCACCTTGAGCGTTTATTTCAATAATCATAGGCTTTTGTTTTTTTCCCTTTAAGAGTATGTCTATGCCAGCACTGTTGAGTCCATCAAAACAAGCTACGGCTTTTGAGCAAAGCTCATGTATATCTACTAATACGTCTTCACTCAGTGCCAAGTCTTCTATGTCAATGAGGTTGTTGTTTAGATGCAGGTTAGTTATAGAAGATTCTAAAGATCCTCGTGCTATTATATGATCTATCTTCCCAAACTGAAATATTACCCTTATATCATATATGCTATCCCCAACTTTGGGCTTTGGTATCCACTTTTCTACGATGCAATCCTGTGATAATATAAAGTTTATTAGTTCCTCTATTTTAGCTTCATCACTGATTTTAAATACTTGTTTTGTATTTTCAAATCTTTCTCCTGTTTTTTTAATGCAGGTTTGAATGATTTGTTTTTTTGTATGAGGGTGTATACGATAAGCTATTATACCCGCTGCTCCAGACCCAAATCTTGGTTTTATAAATACGCTATGTATATGGTTGGTTAACATATATGCTTTTAGTTGTTCAAAATCAATAAAGATCTCATCTAGCATTGGTGTGGTATCTATATGGTTTTTTAGCAGTATTTTTTTACACTGTTTTTTATCTAGAGTCTTCCATATAGCACTAGGCTTATTTAAAAACTGTGCCCCTTTAATATATTCTAGTTTTTCTAATTGCTTTTTAAAGCTATGTATTAGACCATTTAGTTCTTGCAAAGTGCTAGTTTTATATTTGGGTGGATCTATTTTTATAACATCTTCTGATTTTACTTTATCTAAAAAATAAACCAAGTTTGAATTTATGTCCCAAAACTCAAACTCAATCTCTAGTTTGCTACAAGCCATGCAAAAATAGTCATATCTTTTCGTGTGTTTTTCACCTATTAAATGTATACTCATATTACGTCCTATTCTGTTAGCATTGGGTAGTTCCCATAGTCATCATCGTTTTCCATCTGTTCATCAACATTAATTTCAATTGGCATCTTTTTTAATTTTTCCATAATTTCATCAGTTATAAAATTATAGCTCAAATTTAGTAACTTTAGACCTTTCAGTTTATCTATATTGTTTATTATAATTTCAGCCCCTTTGTCTGACAATGTTCCATTGGAAAAGTCTAAAACTTCAAGGTTTGATATAATATTACTATTTAAAGTTACTTCTACTATTTCATCTTGTATTTCACTGTTACCTAGTCCTAGATATTTTAGGTTTTTAAAGTAAGGATTTTCTAATAGCTTTTTAATATCTTCTATATCTCCGTTAAATCCATAGTCATCTATGCCAAGGTATAGATTGAGTTTTTTAATTTTAGGTAAAATTGATATAGCTATTTCTTGTATTACCTCTTTAGGTAATCCTCCACATATAATTTCTAGTGATTCTAAGTTTTCATGATTAAGATTTTTTAGACTTAGCTCGTTACTACCCTTTATAGTTAAGTTTTTTAGATTTGGCAATGCCGCTATTAATTTTGAGTAGTCTCCTTGCTCTATCCATGATACTTCACACTCTTCGTATGTCATATCTCCAACGTATAGACTTTCTATATGTAAAACCTTTTCCTTGTTAGCTACTAGCTCATCTAGAATTGTCTGTACAGAATTTTCGTAGGATTCTCCCCAACAACCAATTATAATTTCTTTTAGTTCTTTAAGCTCTGGATCATTTAATATTTCTTGTGCAATAGTATTTGCATCCTTATCTCCATCTTCATAGTCTTCATAATCATATAAATATTTTTTTGAATTTCCCATTTCATACACCCTTTACTATATTAATTTCTCATTTATTTTAGGTATTTGATATAACTTATATATCTCATTTTTTATTTGCTGACTCGAAAAAAATTATATATATTTATGAGCTTAATTATAACTTGTTACCATTATTTATACAATATTAAATTATAATGATGAAAATAAGTAATAGTATGTGTATAACCTTTAATCTAAATTTCATTATTCAATTGCCATGAAAAGGATTTTGAAAATTTTCTAAAGTCTAATTTTTATATGTTCTTTCAATCATTATAGAAGGATTTTTTAGTAATAAATCTACAGCATATTACAAAATTCAATCAATGGTTTGATTGATGATTGATTTGTAAAATCTACAACCTCTCCATAGGTTTCAAGCATGATCTTTGTTTCATCAGCCCTTTTATCCTCATGAGTTTTACTTACTTTGTTCTTTAACAATGACATCATCACCTTATGAATAAAACCAAGATTTTTATAATCAATAGCCCCTCTAAAATGAAATAATTTAATAACTTCCTGCATTTCTTTTGTAAGATTTTTGTCAACCACAGGCACAAATTGTTCGGTGTTGTTAGGGTTGGCAAGCCCAACGGTAAATATAACTAAATTTTTATCTTTTAACTTATCAAATGCTTTGGTGATTAATGAAACACCTAGTATACCGCTTGCGTAAAGACCTCCGCCATAAATGATAGTGGAATATTTTTGCATATCCTCAACCCAAATCTTAGAAGCTTCAAAAATATCTGCACCAAGTTCAGTGGCAATCCACTCTGCATATTTTTTTGTTGAACCATATTTTGATTTATATACAACAACTATTTTACTCATATTTTCCCTCCCCATATAATCTAATGTTATATAAATATAAATAATCTTAACTTCTCTCTCAATTAATAAATGGAATATACTAACATCTTATCATATATCAGTAAGTATACATATACCTTTATTATATTTATATACACCTTACCACTTGAAAAAACACTAAATAAATAATACTTAAAAAAGTATAAAATTTTAAACCTTATAGGCAGCTATGTCGTATTAGTTTATGTACCGTATTACATAATATCTTCAAAGGACATCGTAGAGAATTATGGTTCTAGTAAAGAACTTTACAATTACTTTAACCCAAATTAAGGATTACGAGATGAAAATAATTATAATAAAGTCATTGAAAAAATAATTGATGACATTTTTTACTGCAGGTTTTATATTTGCTGTGCCGGTTATCATAGAAGACTTTATAGCTAGAGATGCTACATGGCAAAAGACCTTGCTTAATTTGAGTATTAATAGAATAATGAAAGGGAGTAAACCTTATGAAGTATTTTACAGCATGAATGTATTTGGTAGGCCACTGCTCTATCCTTACTTTATTGTTATTTATTCAATTTTACTAATTAATTTATTGACATATGCAGTAAAAAAGGAGTAAGGTATCAAGATTGCTAGTGCTTTCAAGAACTTTCTTTATAGTACAATAGAGCATTTATATTATTAATTAAAATGAACTTTGAAAAAAATACCACCTACTGATAAAAAATGGAGGATTTATATATATGTATGATAAAAATCAAATTGTTTCAAAAACTTACCAAGACTCTTGGTCTTCATCTGTCACAATTCATAAAGATCTTATTGCAGCGAAAAAGCTTGTCTATAATTTCAGCAAGTTTGAGTGCTCTCAGCCAGAAATAGAAGTACAAAATGCTGAATATGGAGCCTATGTATTTAAGTTGAACGCCTTATTAATTAGATTTCGTGTTGCTAAAATTACTCCTACAAAGGTAGGACAATTTGTAACCTTATGGGAGAGAATTGGGGATGGACCAATTCAACCATACGACATATCAGATCCAGTAGATTTATTTGTTATTAGTACCCGCCAAGGTAATAACTTTGGTCAATTTGTATTTCCAAAATCTGTTTTATGTGATAAAGATATAGTATCTAATAAAGGAAATGGTGGTAAACGAGCAATACGGGTTTACCCACCTTGGGACAAACCTACAAGTCCACAGGCTCAGAAAACTCAAACATGGCAGCTAAAATACTTCTTAGACATACCTTTAAATGTACCAATAGATTGTGTTCGTGCTAGGATGCTTTATTGTCAAAATTAGTAGTATATCCTATTATAAATATTTTTTTAATCCTTTTTCATATTTGATCACCATAGCTATCAATACGTTATTCAACTTATCCAATTTAAGGCACCAATGTCCAATAAATTTAATGTCGTTTCTTTCTTTTCTAATATTTTCAATCATCTCAAAATAATTTTTACCATCTACGTTTATCTTTTCACTGTCTAAAAGTCCTATAGATTCAAGAGAAGTAGATGTTTTACCACATATATGGATAATAGCACCATTTAACTTATTTTCGACGCTTTTCAATATCCTATATGTGGACTTTCCTGATATCTCTTCATATATCTTTGGTCCAACTATATCTATAGTACCCGTGGGATCTGCAAAGGAAATAATATCTACCCCTTGTTTAACACCTTCTAGAATAAATTCTACTATACTCTCCTCAATTATATCTAATAACTTATTAACCTTTTCTCTATCTTTTCTAATGGCCCTATAAAATAACTTACTATCCATAATAGATGTAGCAATGCTTATTGGACCGGTAACATCAAGTATCACAATTTCTCCACTTTCTTTTAATATTCTTACTGCTTTTAGAACCTTAGAGATTCTTCCCTTACTTAAATCCATTCTTGAAATAGATTCAATTGAACTTATTTCACTAATTGAGTATTTACCAATTCTATTACCTAATCTTTGATTAAATATCACTATAGATCCAAGAGCCTCAGCCTCTACAGTATGACAAAATGGTAGTCTACAATATTCCTTTCCATTATGTTCTTTCAAAGCTTTAGACAATATAGCCATGTTATAAGCATCATTATTTGCCTCTTGATAAGATATATTTAATTCTTCTAATATACTATCTGGTATTATATCTACTTCATTTGCTGTACATTTAAAAATGTTTGAAACCTCCATATTATCACCTTCCCTAAAATTAATCTACTATCTTATAGCCTTTCCTAAAAATTTAATTGAGACACAAAAACTTCTTGGAAACTTTCTCTAAGGGAAAGTTCTAACACTTTCATATTCTCCTTAATATCATATACCTTCTGAAGGCATTCTTTATTTATTAAAGCTAACCTAGAACCCTCTAGCGATGTATTCCCAAGGAAGCATATCTCACCACTAAATCCTTTAGGTATAAGCCCTATGATCTTTATATTATCAGCATTAACGTGGTATCCAAATGCACCTGCAATATATATCTTTTGTATGTCATCTATTCTTAATCCTATTTCCTCTAACATCAAAATCAACCCTGCAGCTATGGCTCCCTTTGCTAACTGTATTTGTCTTATATCCTTTTGTGAAATATATATGTCTTCAGTTATGTAAAATTTCTTATCTACTAATCTTTCAGCTAAACTAGGATCTAAATTCTTGTTCCATCTACCAGATTTCATCAATATATTTCTCTTAACCAATGCTCCAGCTATATCTATAAGTCCACTTCCACAAATCCCGAGAGCCTTTTCATCTCCTATTGTTTTGTAATGAATATTATATTTCTCATCTATATGAAATGTCTCAATCGCTCCCCTTTGTGCACGACATCCACATTCTATATTCATACCCTCTAGTGCAGGCCCTGCTGCTGTAGAAGTTGATATTATCTTTCCATCCTTTAAAGCTGCTAGCTCTCCATTTGTACCAATATCTATAAATACTGCTTCCATATTATTTTGAAAGTCTGACGCCATAATTCCTGATACTATATCTCCACCTACATAAGATGATGCAGATGGTATTATGATAAGTACGGCTTCTTCATTAGCCTTAATAGATATATCCTTTGCTTTAATATCTCCTAGACCTAAAAACATTGGTCTATAAGGTGCCCTAGCAAGTGACCTAGGATTTACTCCTAATAAAAGATGTGACATAGTTGTGTTTGCTGAAATTGCAATATGATAAATGTCATCCATTTCATAGATACTATTTGTTAGTTTCTTTATAGTGTTATTGATTTCATCTACAATTAATTCTTGAAGTTTAATAGCGCCTAATGGATTTTCCATACAATATGAAATCCTGGTAATCACATCGCCCCCATACTCTGTTTGAGGATTTAATGATGATAGACTTTTAAGTGTTTCACCACTTGATAAATCTAATAAATAATAGGATATCCCTGTGGTTCCAATATCTATTGCCACTCCTAATATACTTTTTTCATAGCTACTAATATCTAGTAGTTTGTCCCTAAATACAACGCCCCACATTTCTTTAGGATTTTGTTCTTCTATAAGACTAACCTTTTTATATAATTCTACTGAATTAAAATTATATCCTAGATAATCAACATAAGGACTAGAACTCACTTTATCAATCTGTTTTAGCTTTATAATTTTGACAGGACTATCTATTTCCACCTCAATGCTAAAACCCTTATTTATTGTTTTGAGTATATTTTCATTTTCAATTAGCTCTACTTCTACATCTCCAAGCACCATGGCCATACAGGATAGTCTTTCACATTTTTTTTCATCTATAATCTTTCTTTCCCTATGACCTAGAACTGATAGCTCTCCTCTTGCTATTACTTTACACTTACCACAAAACCCCATACCATTGCATGGGGTTTCGATGTTTAATTTTGCTTCTCTAATTGCATCTAATAAAATAGTATTTGTCTCTACTTCAACAGTTATGTTTTCTTTAATAAATTTAACTGTAGGCATTACATACTTCCTTTCACATAATCCGTCATAGCTTTAAGATTCCTTATTGGCGTAGACATACCGAGTCCACAGGCTGGAGATACAACATCCACGTACGAATCCATAGCATTTTTTGTAATTGAAATAATCTTATCTATAGGTCCATTTTGTAATAGCAATGTACTTACATTACCCATAAGTCTTGTACTAAGCTTAGATTTAGCGGACCGCATATTTACTATAGAATCAAAACTAAGAGCTGCTACATCTAAAGAATTTAAGCTATCAATTATGGTTTTCGTATCTCCACATATATGAATTATTACAGGGGTATTAATGTTTTTCATAGCCACTAACATATTTACATACATAGGCATTGCGAACTTATCAAAATTTTTCTGACCTAATATCTCACCCGTTGCTGTAGGATCTGAAATAACTATAAGATCTGCTCCTGCTTCTACCATCTTTTTTGCATATTTTATTAAATAATCGTTTACATATTCAATAAATTTATATGCTTCATCAGGTGCTTTTCTTAACATTTTAAATAATTTAAGTGGATCAACAATTGAAGTAGCTGTACTTACTGGTCCTGTTATGTTACCAATTACAGGAACCTCATCACTCTTTAGAGCTTCAATTGCTTTAAGTACAGTTTCACTCCTAGAATTTACGGGGAAGCTTGGATTAAAAGTTCTCATAATCTCCTCTAAATTAGATTCATTATACGCTAGTATTCTTGGCTCATTGTTTTTATCACCTTCACTAATCACCACACCAAAAGGTTCTGATTCACAAGTCATACAAAAAGGTACACCATAATTTTCAAACCCTATAACTTCTCTTACCTTAATAGCAGTAGTTACCATAGCGTCTAGATCAGTATTATGATTGTCATTTATACCTCCTAAAAGTTCTGTAACAGCTGAATTCATCATGCCTCCAGGGCATATTACTGGAGGCCTGTCTACTTTCTCACCCTTAAGGACTTTTAACAATCTTTCTTTTTCATTCATAGCTTTTCTCCTAATCTTCACTAAATAATAGTTCTTCATTAATAGGATAGCTACCATATATCCTAGCCCCATCCATTAATGCATCAATGTTTTCCATCGGTGTATTCATAGGTATCTGGCATCCTGAACTAAGTATATATCCCTTTTTAGCTCCATAGGTCTTCTTAATACATTCTTTTGCAGCTCTAAGTACATCCTCCCTTGTTCCTTTTTGTATTACATCAACTGGTGGTACATTTCCTGATATTGTAACCCTATCCCCCATTATTTCCTTAGCATCAGCAAGATCTTCTACATTATCTATACTAAAACTAGAAACTCCTGTATCCATAACTGTTTGCCAAATACCTTTGCTTTTACCACAAATATGAATTGAAGCACTACGTCCTGTTAATGACTTCATCTTATCTACATTTTTCTTTATATAGGGCGCAGAAAATTCATTGAATTGTTTAACGCTTATTAAACTAGTTGAAGACACTGGATCCGAAAATCCCACACCTACACCTAGTTCTGCTGCCTTTTCTATAAATCTATTATTTGATTCAGTAACTATTTCCATTAATATATGAACCTTATCTGGATATTTCAACATCCATTTTAACAGATTTTCAGTACCAACTACTGAAGCTGATGTGCTAAAAGGTCCAGCAAGGCCTGCCCCAACATTTACCTCATGTCCAATCTTATCTTTTATAATACTTATGGCCTTGAGAACTAATGGTAGTTTCCCATCCTTTTCAGGGTCACAAGGTTTTAGATTTTCTATTTGATCTATACTATTTACCGCTGGTGCTTCCATAAGTGAAATATTATTATCAGGATAATGCATTTTAGAGCCCATTGCCTCAGCAACTCCTCTTAAGGTAGCTGAAACACTTACCCCATCATGTTTTAATCGTTTAAATAGTGCTATCTCAAGCTCTGCCATTCTTTCTGCTGAATGGTAATATTCCTTAAGAGGTATTCCTATAAATGGTGCCATAGTTACACCCATATGGGGATTACATGGTATTCGATCTATTTCAAGTCCTTGTGCAAAAGCTGTCATTCTTTCCTTTGGAGTCATTTGATCTTTCTTCAAGCTTACCCCTTCTTTCAATTAACTTGCTACCATTAATTTCATTCTTTTTACAGCCTCATTTGCATCTACAGTATATGCATCTGCACCAATCTCATCTGCAAATCTTTGAGATATTGGTCCTCCACCTATCATTACTTTATATTTATCTCTTATATTATTCTCATTTAACATATCTATTACAGATTTCATCCCCATCATAGTAGTTGTCATCAAAGTAGACATACATATGAAGTTTGCCCCTACCTCTTCTGCCACTGTGATGAAGTTTTTTAAGGGAACATCTCTACCTAAATCATATACTTCAATACCTGCAGATTCTGTCATTATCTTCACCAAGTTCTTACCTATATCATGTGTATCTCCTTCTACGACCCCAATGACTACCTTTATTAGATTAGCAGTAACATCTACTTTTATATGTGGTTTTAATATATCAAGTCCTATGTTTAAGGTATCTGAACAAGTAAGCACCTCTGGAAGAAAATATTCATTTTCCTCATAAAGTTGTCCCACTTTATCCATGCCAACAACTAAACCTTTTGCAATTGTCTTATCAGCTGGTATTGAAAGCTCTAAGGATCTATTACATAATTCCGCTACTAAATCATCTTCCATTTCTATTACAGCCTCACTAATTTCTTCAAATAACTTCTCTTCCTTCATTGATACAGCCTCCTTAACTCACTAAACTTGTCAATTAATATTCTATATCCTTTGGCAATAGTATACAAATAGAGATTATCTATGTGAAGACTTGCTCCTATAGGGTAAAATAATAAGAAGAGGTATCCATATTTACCTCTTCTCTATTGTTTTTATAATTTAAACCTATTTACACCTTCCATCATGAATTTTGTAATTTTTCAAATATAGTATCTCTTTTAGGGCAAACATTAAACTTAATCCAACTATCATATCCATTATTCAATGCAGTTTTTTTCTCATTTTACCTTATATGACCTTAAATACATTTTATACCGTAATTGGTATAACCTCAGTATAGTTTCCTAATATAGTGAATGGAATCACCTTATCTGAAAATTAATCATATGATAATATTGTAAATCTATGAAAGGAATGAGCAATATTTATAATGCTTATAAAACATATCCTTGCCCTTATTACTCGAACACACCACAGTATAATTTAGACACAATGTATGATGCTTACAACTCCTATCGCTGCCCTTACTTTGTGAATACACCTATGGATAGCTCTGACTTCTCGAAAATACAATTGAAAGATTACGGCCCTCAACCATTTGTAATTAATATCGAGGAGGCAACTACGCAAAACAATACTTTTCGTACTGCTTTATGGACAGGAAGCTATTTGCAACTTACCTTGATGAGTATTCCTGTTGGAGGAGAAATAGGTTTAGAGAGCCACCCTAACCTTGATCAATTCATACGTATTGAACAAGGTGAAGGCATTGTTAAAATGGGCGATAGAAAAGATTATTTGAATTTTCAAGAAAGGGTCTATGATGATTTTATTTTCATCATACCCGCTGGTAAATGGCACAATCTAATTAATACAGGCAATGAACCAATTAAATTATACTCTATTTATGCACCTCCTCAGCATCCACATGGTACAGTTCATTTAACTAAAGCTGATGCAGAAGCGGCTGAACAAAACCGTAGCTACAATTTCCAAAATGGAATGTATCTACACACTACGGATTAACTGCTGGTAAAGATTTAAGCCACAATTTGAAAGTTGCCATGGAGTATCAAACAAACTATCTAAGCTTCCTAAGGTTTATGTACTTAATAAATAAGTATACGAATTATGTAAAAATAAAATGTGATAATTTAAATACTAAGTTATCACATTTTAATCTTATACTGGTGGAACTGAATGGGGATATTGAACTGCTATACGATTTTCCGGTTTTGTATCAAACAGATACAGAGAAAAAAGAAATATCCACTCCAGCGGTTTCATTATAAAATATGTGGCATCAGCAATATATGGAGACTGTATATGTTTTGCTATTGGATATCCGATTTTATCATACGAGGCCCTCACAAAACGGTGAAAATTTGGTGCCCGCTCTTCAAGAAGCTGTTCAAAAGCATTGGCGATACACAACTGCCTATTTACAATCACTCTATGACCGTGTCGTTTTCCAGTACGTATCGGTTTTACAATTGCTCGATGTCCCCCTGCGGCAACTGTACATAAATAATGTTCATCTCTAACGATGTTTTGAGGTGCAACTTTTTGTGACATATTCCAATCGGCGGTTTGTGTCCACGCTTTTATAAGACTGTCAGGCTCCTGACCAAAGAGAAGCAACACAGCAACTATAATACCAAGTAAGGGAATCATAGTAAGAAAAGCAATCCATGGCCAGTTGGAGGTATTATTTAGTAATATCACAATATGCCTCAATTTGTGAGAGACATTTTCTCTTTCGCTGGTCTGTTGATGCACAACATTTTTTATTGTTCTTATAGCAATGAGAACGCAGTTGAATGGAAAAAGGCAGAGTAAAAGCATATTTGTATCTGATGCATTAAATATTTGAACACACCATAGAATACATTCTACGATACCGAAGTATAGTGCAGAGATACAGAACACTGCAAAAAGTGGAGGCAATTTTGCAAGAGGAAAGAATCTAAGAATGATATATCCAAGAGCAGCTACTAAAGCAATAATACCCATAGTCAAAAATGATTTTGTCGCAATGGGAGTATGCATTTCATTGTTGTATAATTGCAAATTCCAATCATAAAAAACAATGTTGGTAAGTGACATACACAAAAATGAAAATGCCGCACCAATAACCATTGCTACAACTTCCCATCTTTTTATTGCCTTTTCTTTAGCCTCTGTTTTGGGTTTAATAAAAAAGAAAACAATATTTTCAATGGTTAAAACAATAACTAACATAAATAGGCAAGATAATAATTGCACCTGCAATATATCTGAATAATAGAAATTCGATGAATCCTTAATTATGCTTATAATCCATAGTATTACTACAAAGAAAAAAGATCCTATAAAGCTAAACATTAGCGTCGTTAAAATAGGCGACTTATAAAAATACTCACTTATCTTTGTGAAAATAGTTTTCACCTTAAAACACCTCCATTTATAAAAAGGACTTTCAGTCTTTTAAATATATACTTCACCTTAATAACTAGTACCTCATTACTCCCACTTAAATACTTTAATTGATACAACTGAACATACTACTAATATAATAAATACAATAATTATTTCTTTTACGTAATCGCCTAATGGATTTCCCAACCAAATTCCTTTTAATACTCTTACTACATATGTTAGAGGTATAAATTTAGTTATGCTTAACATATTTTTCGGAAAAATTTCAATTGGTATAGTTGCACCTGATAAGAATAGCATAGGAAAGTGAACAACAAATTGTGCTATTAAAATATCACTAACTTTAATTATACACTACTCTCCTCTATCTCATGAAATATATTTACTATTTAATGAATTTACTATTTCCAATTTAGATACTTTTCTTGCTGGAAAATACGCTGCTAAAGTAGATACAATCACAGTAGATAATAACGAAAGAATTATAACACTTGGCTCTAAATAAATACTTACATTTGGCATATAAATGTAATTATTTATAATACGTATGAATATCTTGCTTATAGCATTTACCGACACAAAAGAAACCGCTACACCAGGTATAAATCCAATAACCCCCATAAGCATACCTTTAAATAAAAACATTGTAGTGATAACATGCTTTGATGCACCCAATGTTTTAATCATACCTAAATAAGTTTTCCTTTGTACAACTGAAATATTTACTACAGTTGCAATACTCATGCTTGACTGAAGTGGACTACCACCACTTATAGAAGTGGATAGCTTCTTGGCCAATATCTCTAATGAGACAAGTTTACCCAAGCTATCAAGGTCGCACCGACCTCTCTAACAATATATCTTTTATTAGATTGCTAGTTTTAGTAGATTTTTAGCAGCATTTATATCTCTATCCATTATCATTTCACATACTGGACATATATAGATTCTGCAGGATAAGTCTTTTGTTTGACTTGATTTATTACCACAGTTAGAACATAGCTGACTACTTGCATAATTTGATGGTGCTATTATGATTTCTCTACCATACCATTTTGCTTTATATGTAAGCATTCTTCTAAACTCTGCGAAGCTAGCATCAGCTATTGATTTTGCTAATTTATGATTCTTTATCATGTTGCTTACCTTTAAGTCCTCAATGACTATAACTTGGTTTTCGTTAATTAATTGAGTGCTTACTTTGTGAAGCATATCTTTCCTTTGGTTTGATATTTTCTCATGCAATTTAGCAACTTTCAACCTTGCTTTCTTTCTATTGTTACTACCTTTTTGTTTTCTTGATAAATTCTTTTGAAGTTTAGCTAACCTTTTTTCTGATCTCTTTAAGTGTTTAGCATTACTGAAAAACACCCCATCACTTGTTATTGCGAATTCCTTGATGCCTAGATCCACACCTATTTTATTATCTATTTTAGGTAACTTAACAATCTCAGTATCAACTAATATAGATATGAAATACTTACCACTGGGTACTTGTGATATAGTGCAAGACTTAATTAATCCATTGAACTTTCTATGTTGCTCTATCTTAATCATAGACTTTAATTTAGGTACTTTGATATGATTATTTTCAATGGATACAGT